>NZ_JBFREV010000020.1:0-161566 GCF_052114485.1 Cupriavidus sp. KB_39 | reverse complement strand
CGTGACTGGAAGAACAAGGAAACGTACGACGCCGTGACCGGCCTGGCCAAGCAACACTCGGGCGCCTACGGCATGGGCATCGACTACGCCTACACGATGGTCCACAAGGCTGCGCAGCGCACGCAGACCCCGCACGCGTCGATCGCGCCGGTGCATGCGCCGGTCATCGAGCGCTGATCGTCGGACCTGCCACAGGCGCCCCGAACCGCCAGGACAGCCGCTGCGCGGCCTGGCGGACCAGCGCGGCGGTGCCGCTGTCCGTGGCGCTGTCGAAGCTGCCGCTGCTGCCCATGACCGCGATGACGATGGCCAGCACTCCGGTATGGTCGAACACCGGCGCGGCCAGCGTGTCGATGCCGGGCACCGGCTTGCTGACGGCGTTGTCGATCCCTGTCGCTCTCACCGCCTTCAGCCGGTTGGCATAGCCCGCCGGCGTCCCGCCCGGGGTGCCGGCCATGCGGATGGCGTCCTGCGCCAGCGCGCCGGCCAGTACGTCGGCCGGCAGATGGGCGGCGAAGGTCCGCCCGATCGCCGTGTTGACCATCGACAACACCGTGCCAACCCGCAGGCTCACATGCTGGGGTCGCGCCGCTTCCTCCAGCCGGATCACGGTGGGCCCCAGCGGGCCAAGCACCGCCATCGCCACAGACAACCCGGTGGCATGGGCCAGGGCGATGATCTCCGGCTCGGCCTCCCGGGTGGGCGACAGCCGCTGCAGCGCCACCAGCCCCAAATCCAGGCTCAACGCCCCGGCCACGAAATCCCCCGATGCATTGCGCGACAGCAGCCCGATCTTCTGCAGGCTGACCAGATGCGGAAACGCCTTGGCCGGCACCATGCCGGCCGCGCGCGCCAGTTCGCCCAGCGGCAGGGGCCGTCCGGCCGCGACCAGTGCCATCAGCAGCTGCCCCGTGTTGTCGAGCGACTGGATGCCGCGTTGCGGCTTGGCGCCGCCGGGGAGCGTGTCGTCGTTCATGCGGGCGCCTTGTCGATGTTGGCGGCGATGGCGGAGGCGATGTCCTCCGCGGCGTCGCGCAGGGCGGCGGCCACCGGGCCGGTCCAGTCCACGTCGATGCCACCCGTGGAGCCGATCACCGTTAGCACCAGCCGTAGCGCGCCATCGCCATCCCGCAACGGCACGGCGAGGCTGCTCACGGCGGGGCTGGGCGAGTCGATGCTGCGCTCCATGCCGCGCGCGCGGATGTCCTCTAGCTGATGCAGGAAGCCGGGCAGGTCGGCGCCCTGCGGATGCTGCCGCGCCCAGATGTCCTGCCAGTGCCCGGGCGGCTGGAACGCGCAGTAGGTGCGGCCGGTGGCGGTGGCGGCGAGCGCCATGACCGTGCCGACGTGCAGGTTCACATGCAGCGGCGTGCCGGCGTGGGCGTAATGGACGATGGTCGGCCCCTGTGGCGTAGGCAGGCTGATCGCCACGCTGAAGCCGATGCGGGCGGCCAGCGCCTGCACGCGCGGCACGGCGGCGCGATAGGCYGGATCGTGGTCGAGGTGAAGCATSCCGAGCCGCAGCGCCAGCGGGCCGGGCTCGTAGTAACCGTCGATATGGTCGCGCTTGATCAGCCCGAGCCGCGTCAGGCTGACCAGATAGGTGTGCGCCTGCGCAGGCGCCAGTTGGGCGGCGGCGGCGAGGTCGGCCAGCGACATCGGCCGGCGCGCGTCGGCCAGCGCGCGCAGCACGCGGCCGCCCACCTCCACGCTCTGGATGCCGCGCTGCGTGCGCTCGGTGCTGTCGGCGCTATCGGTACTGTCGATGCTGTCGATGGGTGGGGCCATGCGGCGTCTGCCCGGGGTCCATGCTGGGGAAGCCCAGATAGTAATGGAATCCCTCCGGGAAACCATCCGCAGATCATGCCGCCCGGCGTACCATGCCTGCTTCATTGACAACCAGAGGTTGGCAACGCATGGACAAGGCCAGGGTGTTGACGCTGTTCCTGGGCGTGGTGCGCGCCAAGAGCTTCGCGCGGGCGGCCGTGGAGGCCGAGGTCACGCCGCAGGCGGTCAGCAAGGCAGTGCGCACGCTGGAGGAATACCTCGGCGTGCGGCTGTTCCATCGCACCACGCGCAAGCTGAGCCTGACCACCGAGGGCGCCCGGCTGTTCGAGCTGGCCGAGCCGGGCATGCGCCAGCTTGACGAGGCGCTCGAGCAGGTGCGCAGCAGCCGCAGCGAGGATGACGGCATGGTCCGCGTGACCGCGCCGCACTCGGTGGGCGCCCGCGTGCTGGTGCCGCTGATCCGGGCCTTCCGGGAGGAATACCCGGGCATCACCTTCGATGTGGTGCTCACTGACCTGTTCACCGATCTGGTCGAGGCGAAGATCGACATCGGCTTCCGCGCCGGCACCAGCCCCGGCCAGAACCTCGTCGCCCGCAAGCTGTGCGACCTGCCGCTGCTGATCTGCGCCGCCCCCGAATACCTGGCTCGCCATGGCACGCCGGACTCGCTCGACGCCCTGCGCAGCCACGCCTGCACCGGCTTCCGCCGGGCGGTCACGGGCCGGCTGCTGCCGTGGGAGCTGATGGTCGATGGCGATCTCGTCTACCTGGAGGTGCCGGCCGTGGCCACCTTCAGCGATGTGGAGACCGAGATCGAGGCGGTGCGCGCCGGYATCGGCATCGGGCAGCTACAGGCCTACATGGTGCAGGACGATCTGGCGGCCGGTCGGCTGGTGTCGATCCTGCCCGCCTACCGCAGCAASAACGTCGGCCTCTATATGTATTACCCGCACCGCACCCACGTGCCCGCGCGGGTGCGCCGGTTCATCGACTTCGTGATGGCGGCCAGCTAGGAGACGCTGCCGGCGCTGGCCGGGGAGGGGGGTAACGGCGGGTAGGGAGTTTCCCGGACGCCGCCACAGCGGCATGCGGTCTGGCGGGTGATTTAGCAAATGACAATTCGATTTGCCATTGACTAAGATTGGTCGGCTTCCTAAGCTTGGCCTATCCCCCCGCATCGAGACCGACATGGCAAAAGCATTCGCATCCCAGGCCGACCTGGAAGCCAAGCAGATCACCTTCACCCAGTTGTCCGAGAACGCCTACGCCTACACGGCCGAGGGCGACCCCAACTCGGGCGTGATCATCGGTGACGACGGCGTGCTGATCGTCGACACCACCGCCACCCCGGCGATGGCGCAGGATCTGATCGCCCGCATCCGCCAGATCACCGACAAGCCGATCAAGTACGTGGTGCTCTCGCACTACCACGCGGTGCGCGTGCTGGGCGCGTCGGCGTAC
The DNA here is from genome assembly GCF_052114485.1 of Cupriavidus sp. KB_39. NCBI lineage: Bacteria > Pseudomonadati > Pseudomonadota > Betaproteobacteria > Burkholderiales > Burkholderiaceae > Cupriavidus > Cupriavidus sp. KB_39. Next base: position 158,317 of record NZ_JBFREV010000020.1, on the reverse strand, counting down.
TTCGCCGAAGGGGCGCAGCAGGTCATCGCCAGCCGGGGCACCTACGAGATGATCGTGGAGCGCGGCGAGGCCGACATGAAGTCCGAGATCGAGCGCTTTCCGCGCCTGTTCGCCGGCGTGGAGACCGTGCCGGGCCTGACCTGGCCGACGCTGGTCTTCGACAAGGAAATCACCCTGTTCCTCGGCAAGCTGGAGGTACGCATTGCCCATCTGGGCGCCGGCCACACCAAAGGCGACACCGTGGTCTGGCTGCCGCAGCAGAAGGTGCTGTTCTCGGGCGATCTGGTCGAGTACGACGCGGCCTGTTACTGCGGCGACGCCCAGCTCGCCCAATGGCCGGCCACGCTCGACGCGCTGGCCGCGCTGCAGCCGCAGAAGCTGGTGCCGGGCCGCGGCCCCGCGCTGACCACGCCCGCCGATGTGGCCAAGGGCATCGCCTACACCAAGGACTTCGTCACCACGCTGCTGCAGGCCGGCAAGGAGGCCGTGGCGGACCGTATGGACCTGAAGGCCGCCATGGCGCACACGCGCAAGTCCATGGACCCGAAGTTCGGCCAGGTGTTCATCTACGAGCACTGCCTGCCGTTCGATGTGTCGCGCGCGTTCGACGAAGCCGCCGGCATCACCCATCCGCGCATCTGGACCGCCCAGCGCGACCAGGAGATGTGGGCTGCGCTGCAGGACTGAGCCATGGCCACGGACGCCATCGACCCGGATTACCAGCGCCAGCAGTACGCCTACGCGCCGTGCGCGGAGCAGCGTCCGGGCCATGCCGCCGGCGCGCCGCACCCCGTGGTGGTAGTCGGGGCCGGCCCGGTCGGGCTGGCCACCGCCATCGACCTCGCCCGGCATGGCGTGCCGGTGGTGCTGATCGACGAGGACTGCACGCTCTCCACCGGCTCCCGCGCCATCTGCTTCGCCAAGCGCACGCTGGATATCTTCGACCGCCTCGGCTGCGCCGGGCGCATGGTCGAGAAGGGCGTGCGCTGGCACCTCGGCAAGGTCTTCCTGCGCGACAGCCTGGTCTACGCGTTCGACCTCCTGCCCGAGTCCGGCCACCAGCGCCCGGCCTTCATCAACCTCCAGCAGTATTACGTCGAGGGCTATCTGCTCGATCTGGCGCGCGCGCTGCCCCTGATCGACATCCGCTGGAAAAGCCGCGCGGTGAACCTGGAGTCGCGCGATGACCACGTGGCGCTGACCGTGGAGACGCCCGACGGCGGCTACACGCTGTGCGGCCGCTACGTGGTGGCCGCCGACGGCTCGCGCAGCGGCCTGCGCAAGCTGATGGGGCTGGAGAGCCATGGCCATACCTTCCGCGACCGCTTCCTGATTGCCGATGTGAAGATGGAGGCCGCGTTTCCGCCCGAGCGCTGGTTCTGGTTCGATCCGCCGTTTCATCCGAACCAGTCGGTGCTGCTGCACCGGCAACCGGACAACGTCTGGCGCATCGACTTCCAGCTCGGCTGGGATGCCGACCCGGTGTTGGAGAAAACACCCGAACGGGTGATCCCGCGCGTGCGGGCGCTGCTCGGCCCGGATGCGAAGTTCGAGCTGGAGTGGGTCAGCGTCTACACCTTCTCCTGCGTGCGGATGGACCACTTCCGCCATGGCCGGGTGCTGTTCGCGGGCGATGCGGCGCATGGCGTCTCGCCGTTCGGCGCGCGCGGCGCCAACAGCGGCGTGCAGGATGCCGAGAACCTCGCCTGGAAACTCGCCTATGTGCTGGCGGGCCGCGCGCCGGACAGCCTGCTGGACTCCTACGCCAGCGAGCGCGAGTTCGCCGCCGACGAGAACATCCGCCATTCCACGCGTTCGACTGATTTCATCACCCCCAAGAGCGCCGTCAGCCGCACCTTCCGCGACGCTGTACTCACGCTGGCGCGGGACCATGGGTTTGCCCGGCAACTGGTGAACAGCGGGCGGCTCTCGGTGCCGGCGGTACTGCACGCATCGCCGCTCAATACGGCCGATGGCGACGGCGAGGCCTTCGCCGGGGCGATGGTGCCGGGCGCGGCCTGTGCCGATGCGCCGGTATGCAGCATGAGCGGTGAACCGTGGCTGCTGCCCCGGCTGGGCGACCAGTTCGTGGCGCTGATCTTCGGCGCCCCGGCCGGGCTCGATGCCGCGACCCGCCGCGCGCTGCAAGCCTTGCAGCAGGGCGCGGCGCCGCTGCGGCTGGTCTTCGTGACCGATGCAGCCATCGCCGCCTCCGCCGATCCGTGGCCCGGCGCCACCGTGGTCCGCGACGTGGAAGGGCTGGCCGCCCGCCGCTACGACGCCCGCGCGGGTACCTGCTACCTGATCCGCCCGGACCAGCACGTCTGCGCGCGCTGGCGGACGGTGGATGCGGCGCGCGTCGGCGCTGCGCTGGACCGGGCCATCGGTCAGGCGGGGCAGGGCCGGCCAGCGGTGGCCCCGGCTCCCAAGCCGATGGCGATGGCGTGACTTGCCGCCCGTCGCGACAATCAGGAGACCCGCCGATGCCCCTCAACACCGCGCCGAACCTCGCGCGCCCCGACGATTTCTACGAGGCGCTGATCGACATGCATCGCGACCTCGACGACGCCGCCAGCCAGGCCGCCAACGCSCGGCTGATCCTGCTACTGGCCAACCATATCGGCGATCACCAGACGCTGCTCGAAGCCCTCGCGCTGGCCCGCGAGGCGCCGTAGGGCACCCCCGGTCGCCCTTGGGGCCGTCCGGACGCGTTAGGCGTTACCATGGCAGCACCGACCACAGGGAAGGAGTTCGTCATGCCGAGCCGTTGCCTTGCCGCAGTGAAGTGCCATGCCGTCGTTCTCCTCGCGCTGGGTGCCTGCCTCCCGGCCTATGCCCAGAATCCGCCCCAGCCCGGCGGCACGGCCGCCATCGACAACGTGATTGGCGATGCCGTGAAGGAAGGCGAGTCGCCCTACCGCCCCATGCCGCGCCCGCCCGGCGCCGCCGCGCCCACCCAGCAGACCATCGACGACGCCGAATGCCAGCAACTGATGGCGCAGATGAACGAGACACCCAAGCGCAGCTACAAGTCAGGCGCGCCGGTGGAGAACAGCCAGGGCAACGACGTGCTGTCCGTCGAGCGCGACCGCAGCCGCCGGCAGTTGCAGAAGACGTTCAAGGAGAAGTGCGGGACGTAGAACTGCTGCGCCGCAGCATTCCCCGGCCATCCCAACGCCGTGCCACCAACGCCCCGACCCGGGGCGTTTTTCTTTCCGGCTGCCCCCCTTGTGGCTCCCTTCTCGCTCCTTTGTTGCACCATCCCCGGGAATAACACATTTGTTTCATGGTAATCCATGATGGAACACTTGTTGCTCAATGCCTAGCATTGCAACACCTGACGCATCCATTCAAACAGGAGTGTTTTCCATGCCCAAGTCGATTTCCGTCCGCCCGGTGCTGCGCCTGATCGCTGCCGCCGCCGTCCTGGCCACCGCAGCCCCGGCCTTCGCGGTCGACGTGGCCGCCAGCCCGACGCTCACCAAGATCAAGTCGTCCGGCACGATCTCGATCGGGCACCGGACCTCGTCGATCCCGTTCTCGTACTACGACGCCAGCCAGAAGGTGATCGGCTTCTCGCAGGACATCTGCGACCGGGTGATCGATAGCGTGAAGAAGGAAGTGGGCGCGGCCAGCCTGCAGGTGCGCATGGTGCCGGTGACCTCGCAGAACCGGATCTCGCTGGTACAGAACGGCACGGTGGACCTGGAGTGCGGCGTCACCACGAACCTCAAGTCCCGCCAGCAGCAGGTGGCGTTCTCGACCACGTTCTTCGTGGCCGGCACGCGGCTGCTGGTGAAGAAGGGCAGCCCGATCCATGACTTTGGCGATTTGTCGGGCAAGGCCGTGGTGACCAATGCCGGCACGACTTCGGAGCGGATCCTGCGCAAGCTCAACGACGAGAAGCAGGCCAATATCACCATCCARAGCGCCAAGGACTACGGCGAGTCCTTCCTGATCCTGCAGTCGGGCCGGGTGGCCGCGTTCATGATGGATGACGTGCTGCTGTCGGGCGCCCGCACGCTGGCGCAGAACCCCGGCGACTGGACCGTGGTCGGCACGCCGCAGTCGTTCGAGGCCTACGCGTTCATGCTGCGCAAGGACGATCCCGGCTTCAAGCAGGTGGTGGACGGCGCCATCAGCGGCCTGATCAAGAGCGGCGAGATCAACACGCTGTACGCCAAATGGTTCGCCAAGCCGGTGCCGCCCAAGAACATCAGCTTCGACCTGCCGCTCAGCGAGCCGATGAAGAAGGCCTACGCCAGCCCCAACGACGAGGCGTTCGAATAAGTCCGAAAGACGGCCGGCTTAGCCGCGCTGGGCGGGCAGGTAGGCGCCGGTGCGGTGGAGCTGGCCCTCGGTCTGCTCCAGCGCGCGGATCGCACCCTTGCCCTTGCGGGCCAGCAGTTGCTCGACCAAGGCCTCGACCATCGCCACGCCAGCCGTGATCGACGGGAAGAAAGACGGGCTGTCGATGGCGAACAGCAGCGTGCAGTCCGCCTCCAGCGCGATGGGCGCCACCGTGCTGTCGGTCAGCGCCACGACCTTGCAACCGGCCTCCCGCGCGGCCGAGGCCACGCGCAGGCTCTCCTGCGAGTACGGCGCGAAGGCGGTGACCAGCACCACGTCCTTGGCGGTCAGCGCGCGCAGCTCCATCTCCAGCGTGCCGGCGTCGCCGCGCACCAGRTGCACCGAACTGCGGAACAGCCGGTAGATATAGTGGAACGTGAACGCGATCGGGAAGCACGAGCGGAAGCCGGCCACGTAGACATTGGGCGCCGCCGCGAGCAGGTCGGCGGCCTGCGGCAGCGTCTCGGCATTGTTGGCCAGCAGGGCGTCCAGGTTGTGATGCTGCACCTCGATCATCTCGGCCAGCATCCGGTTGGAGCCGCTCTCCTTCACCACCTTGCGCGCCCGCTTGGCGTAGGGCTGCGCGCCCTGGTCGCGCATCGCCTCCATGAACAGCTCGCGCAGGCCCTGCCARCCTTCGAASCCGAGCGACTGCGACAGCCGCACAAGTGTCGCTGGCTGCACCCCGGCGTTGGCGGCCACCTTGCGCATCGAGTGGAGCGCGATGTCGTGCGGATGGTCSAGCAGGTAGCGCGCGCCGCTCTGGAACTGCGCGCTCAGCGTCGGGAAATCGGCGCGGAGCTGGGTCAGCAGGGCATCCAGCGAGAGGGGCGAGGCAGGGGTGGTGTCAGGRGACATGGGCGAKGGCGGARCGCGGAATGCAACGATTGTTGCACAGGTCGGCGCCCCGTCCCCACGTCGATTGCTGGATCGAGTGTTTCTTTTTCATCGATCAATGAAACACATGTTGCAAAGAGGGTGCGCTTGTTCCTATACTCGCACCTGATCTCGGCGCCCCGCACAGGACAGCTTCTTCCATCATGACGCACGTATTCCATCGCAATCCCAAGCAAACCATGCCCGTGGCCGTTGGCGGCCAGGGGATCGAGCTGATCGACAGCACCGGCCGCCGTTACCTGGATGCCTCGGGCGGCGCGGCGGTGTCGTGCCTCGGTCACGGCCACCCGCGCGTGGTGGCGGCCATCAAGGCGCAGGTGGATACGCTTGCCTACGCCCACACCTCGTTCTTCACCACGGAAGTCTCCGAGACACTGGCGCGCACGCTGGCCGAGGCCGCGCCGGGGGATCTCGATCACGTCTACTTCGTCTCGGGCGGCTCGGAGGCCGTGGAAGCCGCGCTGAAGCTCGCGCGCCAGTATTTCGTCGAGACCGGCCAGCCGGCGCGCCGCCACTTCATCGCGCGCCGCCAGAGCTACCACGGCAACACGCTCGGCGCGCTGGCGATTGGCGGCAACGCGTGGCGGCGCGAGCCGTTCCTGCCGCTGCTGGTGCCTGCGCACCATGTGTCGCCGTGCTATGCGTACCGCGACCAGGCCGCYGGCGAGACGGACGCCCAGTATGCGCAACGGCTGGCGGACGAACTCGAAGCCAAGATCCTCGAACTGGGGCCGGAGAGCGTGGCCGCCTTCGTCGCCGAAACCGTGGTCGGCGCCACGGCCGGCGCGGTGCCGCCGGTGGGCGACTACCTGAAGCGCATCCGCGCCGTGTGCGACAAGTACGGCGTGCTGCTGATCCTCGACGAGGTGATGTCGGGCATGGGCCGCACCGGCCACCTGTTCGCCTGCGCGGAAGACGGCGTGGTGCCGGACATCGTCACCATCGCCAAGGGCCTCGGCGCCGGCTACCAGCCGATTGGCGCGATGATGTCCACGCGCCGCATCTACGAAGCCATCGTCGGCGGCAGCGGTTTCTTCCAGCACGGCCATACCTATATCGGCCACGCCACGGCCTGCGCGGCGGCGCTCGCCGTGCAGCAGACCATCGCCGAGGACAATCTGCTCGATAACGTGCTGGCGCGTGGCGAGCAGTTGCGCGCGCGGCTGCGCGAGGCGCTGGGCGATCATCCGAATCTGGGCGATGTGCGTGGGCGCGGGCTGTTCGTCGGCGTGGAGTTCGTGGCCGACCGCGCCACCCAGGCCACGCTCGACCCGGCCCGCAAGACCCACGCGGCGCTCAAGCGCACGTGCATGGCGCACGGCGTGCTGGTCTATCCGATGGGCGGCACCGTCGATGGCGTGCACGGCGATCATGTGCTGTTTGCRCCGCCTTTCATCTGCACGGCSGCGGACATCGACAATATCGTGGACCGTTTCGCRCAGGCCGTGCGCGTGGTCCTGCCCGCTTGAGATTGAGATACCCCCATGACTGAAGACATCCTGCGCCGTCCCTTCGCGCTGGCCGTGGCGCCCAACGGCGCCCGCAAGACCCACGCGGATCACGCGCGGCTGCCCATGACCCCGGACGAGCTGGCGCAATGCGCCCGCGAATGCGTGGAGGCCGGCGCCGCCATGATCCACCTGCACGTGCGACGCGCCGATGGCACGCACAGCCTGGAGGTGGCCGACTACGCGCCGGCCATCGCGGCGGTGCGGCAGGCCGTGGGCGACGCGCTGGTCCTGCAACTGACCACCGAGGCCGTCGGCATTTACCAGCCGGCCCAGCAGATCGCCACCGTCCGGGCGCTGCGCCCCGAGGCGGCGTCCGTGGCCGTGCGCGAACTGGTGCCGGACCCCGCCGCGCTGCCGGTCGCCGCCGAGTTCTTCGGCTGGATGCACCGCGAGCACGTGGTGGCCCAGTACATCCTCTACGACGCCGCCGACGTGCACCGCTACGCCGCGCTGCGCGAAAGCGGGGCGATCCCGGCCGGGCGCCACTGGGTGCTGTTCGTGCTGGGCCGCTATTCGGCGGGACAGAAGTCGACGCCGGCGGACCTGCTGCCGTTCCTCGCCGCCTGGCGCGAGACCGGCCTGGAAGGCACCGGCGTGGAATGGGCCGTCTGCGCGTTCGGCAAGCAGGAAGCCGACTGCGCGGCCACCGCCGTGATGCTCGGCGGCCACGCGCGCATCGGCTTCGAAAACAACATGGCCCTGCCGGATGGCGCTACGGCGCCGGACAATGCGGCGCTGCTGCGCGCCGTGGCGTCGCCGCTGGGCGGGCTGGGCTATGGGGCGATGACGGCCGCGCAACTGCGCGAGCGGTTCGCAGACTGACGACTTTCGCCGTTTCCGCTACGCTGGCGGCTTCATCGTCCCTCACCCCCGGAGCACMGATGTCCCAGCCGCCTGTTTCCCCTGCCACTGCGCCGCTGGCGCGAGACACCGTGCGCAGCCTGCGCGCGTCGCGCATCCGCGAGGTGGCCAACGCGGGYATCGGCCTGCCCGATGTACTGCCGTTCTGGTTCGGCGAGTCGGATCAGGTCACGCCGGCATTYATCCGGGATGCCGCCAGCCAGGCGCTGGCGTCCGGCGCCACGTTCTACACCCACAACCTYGGCATTCCGCCGCTGCGCGCCGCGCTGGCCGGCTAYGTGAGCCGCCTGCAYGGCGACACGCCGGTCGGCAACGTGGCCGTGACCAGCGCCGGCGTCAACGCGCTGATGCTGGCCGCCCAGCTCGTCACCGGCCCCGGCGACCGCGTGGTGGCCGTGACGCCGCTCTGGCCCAACCTCGTCGAGATCCCGCGCATCCTCGGCGCCACGGTGGAGACGGTGACGCTGGACTACGGCCCACACGGCTGGGCGCTCGACCTGGACAAGCTGCTCGCCGCGCTGACGCCGGGCACGCGCGCGGTGATGATCAATTCGCCGAACAATCCCACCGGCTGGGTCATGCCGCGCGCCGCCCAGCAGGCCGTGTTCGACCACTGCCAGCGGCACGGCATCTGGATCATCGCCGACGAGGTCTACGAACGGCTCTACTACGGCCCGGAAGGGACCATCGCGCCGTCCTTCCTCGACATCGCCCCGCGCGAGGCTCGCGTGATYGCCGTCAATTCGTTCTCCAAGGCATGGCTGATGACCGGCTGGCGCCTCGGCTGGATGGTGCTGCCGGCGGCGCTGATGGACGACCTCGGCAAGCTGGTGGAATACAACACCTCCTGCGCGCCGTCGTTCGTGCAGGAAGCCGGCGTGGTGGCGGTGACCGAAGGCGAGGCGTTCACGCAGGATCTGGTGCAGCGCCTGCGCGGCGCCCGCGATCACCTCGTSGGYGCRCTGTCGGCGCTSCCSGGCGTGGAYGCCCACGCSCCGGAAGGCGCGATGTACGTCTTCTTCAAGCTGGCCGGCACCACGGACAGCCTCGCGCTCTGCAAGCAACTGGTGCRGGAAGCCCACCTCGGGCTGGCCCCCGGCAGCGCGTTCGGGGATGAGGGCGAGGGCTTCGTGCGCTGGTGCTATGCGTGYGACGTGGAGCGGCTGGATGAGGGGGTTCGGCGGTTGAGGGGGTTTTTGGCGGCTGGACTTCGCTGAAGCGCTGGCCCTCTCCCCCGGCCCCTCTCCCAGAGGGAGAGGGGAGCTAACCGAGGGCCTATCAAAGGCTGTCTGGGGTCTCCCCTCGCCCGCTTGCGGGAGAGGGGCCGGGGGAGAGGGCAGGCGTGTCAGTCACTCCCAYCCCCCGCCCAGCGCCTGCATCAGCGCCGCGGAGTCTGCCAGCCGGGCGGCGGTGGCCTGGGASAGGTCGAGGGCGGCCTGGCGGGATTGGCGCTCGGCGTCCAGCAGGGTGAACTGGCTGACGCCGCCGAGCCGGTATTGCTCCGTGACGATGGCCAGCGTGCCGCGCGTCTGGCGGGCRTTGTCCTCGCGGGCCTGGAGCGTGGCGGCGTCGGCGTCGAGCGCGCGCAGGGTATCGGCCACGTTCTGCAGGCCTTGCAGCACCGCCTGCTGGTAGGCGCCGAGCGACTGCTCGTAGGCCGCCTCCTTGGCCCGCTTGCGGGCGCGCAGTTCGCCGCCGTGGAACACGGGCTGGACCACGCCGGCCGCCAGGCTCCACACATTCATGCTGCTGAACAGGTCGCGCGCGCGCATCTCCTGCGTGCCGCCGCTGGCCGTCAGCGTGATCTGCGGATAGAGGTTGGCCGTGGCCACGCCGATATCGGCCGATGCCTGATGCAGCAGCGCCTCCGCCGCGCGGATGTCGGGGCGGCGGCGGGCCAGTTCGGCGGGCAGGCTGACKGGCAGCGTCTCGGGCAGGGTCAGGTCGGCGAGCCCGAATTCGGGCAACTGCGCGCTGGCCGGGGTCTGGCCGAGGTAGACRGCCARCTGGTGGCGCGTGACATCGATCTGCTGGGAGAGGCCCGGAATCAGCGCCTGCGTCTGCGCCAGTTCGGCCTGCTGGCGCTGTACGTCCACGCGCGCCACGCCGCCCACCTTGAGGCGCTCGGTCATGATGCCGAGCTGGCGGCGCTGCGCGTCGGCCATCGCCACGGTATCGGCCAGCTGGGCGCGCAGCCCGGCTTCGCGGATCGCCGCCGTCACCACATTGGCGGCCAGCGAGAGCCGTGCGGCCTCAAGTTCGTAGCGCTGGTAATCGACCGCCGCCTGCAAGCCTTCCAGTTCGCGCCGCTGCCCGCCGAAGAGGTCCAGCGCGTAGGAGACCTGCACGGTGGCGTTGTAGAGCGTGAACGGGCCCGGGCTGGGGAACTGGGTGATGCCGACCGAGGTCAGGTCCACCTGCTGGCGCGTGGCGTTGAGCGAGGCATCGACAGTGGGAAACCGCGTGGCGCCGGTGCGCGCGTTGAGGTTCTCCTGCGCCTCCCGCAGCCGGGCGCGGGCCTGCGTGAGCGTGGGACTGGCTTCCAGCGCGGCGCGCACGGTGGCGTCCAGCTTGTCGCTGCCGAACAGGGTCCACCATTGCTGGGGCAGGTCCCCYGGCACGAAGGACTGGGACTTGCCCAGGGCCGGCACGGTCGCCACCGGCTGGGGCCCCGGCGTGTAGCGCGCGTCGGGCACGGCATCGGGGGACCGGAAGTCGGGGCCGACCGTGCAGCCGGCCAGCGAGAGCAACAGGACAAGCGAGAAGACTCGCATGGCATCCCCTCAGTCGAGCGTGCGCTTGTAGAAGCGCACCGCGATGGTCATGACGATGGCCGTGAACAGCGCCACCGGCCAGACGTTCGGCCACAACTCCAGCCAGCCGCTGCCCTTGAGCAGGATGCTGCGGATCATCCGGTTGAAGTAGGTCATCGGCAGCACGTTGCCGATCCACTGCGCCCACGTCGGCATCCCGGCGAACGGGAACATGAAGCCGGACAGCAGGATGTTGGGCAGGAAGTAGAAGAACGTGAGCTGCACCGCCTGGAGCTGGTTCTTGGCCAGCGAGGACAGCGTGATGCCCACCGTCAGGTTGGCCGCGATGAACAGCAGYGCCGCCAGGTACACGCCCACCACCGAGCCGAGAAAGGGCACCTGGAACACATAACGCGCCGCCAGCAGGATGATGGTGGCCTGGATCAGGCCGATGAAGATGTACGGCACGATCTTGCCGGAGATGACCTCCAGCGGCTGCACCGGCGTGGCGAGCAGGTTTTCCATCGTGCCGCGCTCGCGTTCGCGGGTCATCGCCAGGCCGGTCATCATCACCATCGTCATGGTCAGGATCACGCCCATCAGGCCCGGGACGATGTTGTACTGGGTGATGCCCTCGGGGTTGTAGAGGCGCTGCACGTTGACGTCGAAGGCGGGTTTGCCGCCGGCCAGCGGGGCCAGCGCGCCCTTGAGGTCGATGCGCGCCACGCTGACCGGCAGCTGCGCCAGTGCGCCGATCGCCGGGCCGGTGGCCGAGGGGTCGGTGGCGTCGGCCTCGACCAGGATCTCGGGGCGCTCGCCGCGCAGCAGCTTGCGCGAGAAATCGGTGGGGATGCTGACCACGAACTGCACGTCGCCGCGCAGCAGCGCCTCGCGCCCGGCGGCCTCGTCCGGCAGGGTGCGCACCACGCGGAAATAGGTGGTGTTCTCCAGCGCGTGGACGAAGGTGCGCGAGAAGTCGCTATGTTCGGCGACGATCACCGCAGTCGGCATATGGCGCGGGTCGCTGTTGATGGCGAAGCCGAACAGCAGCAGCTGCATGATCGGCAGGCCGACGATCATGCCGAAGGTGATGCGGTCGCGCCGCAGCTGCAGGAATTCCTTCAGCACGATGCTCCACCAGCGCTGGACGGAGAAGCGGGCGTTGGCGCTCACGATTGCCCCTTCGCTGGCTTGGCGGACTTGCCCGGCTGCGCCGCCATGTTGTCCTGSGCRCCGCTCATCATGTGGATGAACACGTCCTCCAGGCTGGTTTCGGTCAGGTGGATGCGGTGATGCGCGCCGGCGTAGCGCTTCAGCGTCTGTTCGAGCTGGCCGGCGTYCTTGCCGGTGACGTGCAGCGCCGTGCCGAAGGCCACGGTCTGGTCCACGCCGGGCTGGCCCTGCAGYTGGGCGGAGAGCGCGGCGAGGTCRTCGCCCTCCACGCTCCACGTGGCCAGGTCCTGGCTGGCCACCACCTCCGCCGACGTGCCCTGCGCCAGCAGCCGGCCATAGGCGATATAGGCGAGCTTGTGGCAGCGCTCGGCCTCRTCCATATAGTGCGTGCTGACCAGCACCGAGATGCCGCGCGCGGCGAGCTGGTGGAGCTGCTCCCAGAAGTCGCGCCGGGCCTTGGGATCGACGCCAGCGGTGGGTTCGTCGAGCAGCAGCAGCTKGGGTTCGTGCAGCAGGCACGCCGCCAGCGCCAGCCGCTGCTTCCATCCGCCCGACAGCGAGCCGGCGAGCTGCGCGGCGCGCGATTGCAGGCCGAGGTCTTCCAGCGCGCGGTCCACGGCCTCGCGGCGATTGGGCATGGCGTAGACGCGGGCGACGAAGTCGAGGTTCTCGCGGATCGACAGGTCTTCCCAGTAGGAAAAGCGCTGCGTCATATAGCCGACGTTGCGCTTGATCTCGGCGGCCTGCTTCAGGATGTCGAAGCCCAGGCAGGTGCCCGAGCCCGAGTCCGGCGTCAGCAGCCCGCACATCATGCGGATGGAGGTGGTCTTGCCGCTGCCGTTCGGGCCGAGGAAGCCGAAGATCTCGCCGCGCGCCACCTGCATGGTCAGGTCGTTGACCACGTGCTTGTCGCCGAAGCGCTTGTTCAGCCCCTTGACGTCGATCGCCAGCGCGCCGTTGGCGCGATCCTCGGTGCCGTTCATGACTGCGCCACCTCCACGGGCTGGCCGGGGCGCAGCTTGGGGGCGTCCTCGGGCGTGGGGCGGGCCTCGATCAGGAAGACCAGCTTGCGGCGCGTTTCGTTGCTGTAGATGACGGGCGGCGTGAACTCGGCCTCGTTCGATACATAGGTGATCTTCGCTGCGACAGGCGCCGCGCAGCCGTCGCAGCGGATCTGCACCGACTGGCCGTTCTTCAGCGCGCCCACCGCCGCCTCGGGCACGTAGAAGCGCACCTTGACGTTGCCGGGCGGCAGCATGCGCACCACGGGGCTGCCGGCAGGCACCCATTCGCCGGGGCGGTAGGGCACGTCGTAGACCAGCCCGGCGGCCGTGGCGTTGACCGACTTGCGCGAGAGCTTCCATTCGGCCTGCACCAGCGCGGCACGCGCGGCCTCTACCTGGGCCTGCTGGGCGGCGAGCTGGTCCTTGCGGCCGGGCAGGCGGGCCACGTCGATGTCCCGTTGCAGTTCGCGCACGCGCGCCGCGTCCGCATCGGCGGTGGCGCGGGTCTCATCCAGCTGCGCGCGGGAGATGCCGCCGATCTCGAACTGCGCCTCGTCGCGCTTGCGCTGGGCCGCACTGCGCGTGGCCTGGGCGCGAGCCTGCGCCAGCTGGGCCTGGTTCACGGCCACTTCCACGGGCCGCTTGCCGATCTGGATATCGGCCAGTTGCGCCTCGGCCACGCGCACCTGCTCGGCGGCCTGCTGGCGCGCGGCGCGTTCGTCGTCGGATTCGAGCACGAACAACGGCGCGCCGTCGGCGACCTGCTGGCCGCGATCGACGGTCAGCTTTTCCAGCCGCCCCGCGAAGGGCGACGCCACGGCGACGAATTCGCCCTCGACATAGCCTTGCCAGGTGACGGGCTGGTTGTTGCCACAGGCGGCGAGCGCGGCGCAGGCGGCGAGGAGGAGGAGGCACTGCGGGAGGCACTGCGGGAGGCGGGAGGGCATGCGCGGCTCCATGGCGTTAGGTCGACGAGGGGGATGCAGGTGCGGACAGTCCGTGGGCCAGCAGGGCGGTCACGTGGCGCACCAGCGTGTCGGTGTCGATGGCTTCCGCGCCGGGCAGGCGCTGCCAGATATGGGTGGTGGCCAGCGGCAGCAGCGTGAGGCCGATCAGCGAGACCATGACCAGCGCCGGCTCCAGGCCAGGATTGAGCTGGCCGCGCGCCTGCGCCGCCATCAGCGGGCCGGTGATCAGCGTGGCCCGCTGCATGGCCACCCGCTGCACCAGCCGTTCGCGCAACTGGCCTTCGACGCCGACGATCTCGCGGATCCACAGCCCCGGGAACCACGGCGTGGCCGACGCCACCCGGATCAGCCGCCCCGCGAGACCCTGGATCAGCGTGCCGACATCGGGTGGCGACCCCTCGCCGGCGGGCGGGGCGCCGCTGAAGACCTGATCGACCAGCGGCAGCAGCCGTTCCTCGAACACGGCTTCCAGCAGTTGCTCGCGCTCGCGGAAGTARTAGTGGACCAGCGCCGGGGTCACGCCGGCTTCGGCGGCGATTGCCTTGGTCGATGTGGCGGCTACGCCATGCCGGGCGAACAGGGTTACGGCCGCCTCGATCAGGCGGTCGCGCTGGCCGGCATCGGCGCGGGCGACGGGGCGCCCCGGGCGCCGGGCGTCAGGGCTGGGTGTGGAGTTTGGGGATGGTGGCTTGGTCGGCATGGGCGTGGCACTTCGTATCGGCTGAATATTAATTTTCGAATTAATTAATTCAAGGCGCGTTACAAAGTCGGCGGATGGGGGAACCGTGCCTTTCTTGTTGCGTTGCAGTAATCGCGGTAGACACGTCAGAAGCGGTTGGCTATGCTTCGCGCCAGTCTCGGATGGCCGCTGTGGCGCATCCGTCCCAGCCGAATTTCCCGATGCCGCGTTTCCGACTGATGGCCTGCGCCGGCCTTGCCTGGGCGACGCTGGCCACTGCGCCRGCCGCGTTCGCCCAGGACGCCGCCTCCGCCCCTGTTGCCCCCGCCGAGCCCGACACCGAAAGCCCGTTCGCCATCCACGGGCAGACCACCTATATCTGGCAGCGCAAGCCGTCCTTCGGCGCCGCSTACTCGGGCGAGAACAGCCTGACCACCGAGCGYGCCAAGAGCTACTCSTTCACGGGCACGCTCGACCTTGGCCTGCGGCTGTGGCAGGGCGCCGAGTTCCATTTCAACCCGGAAGTGGCGCAGGGCGTGCCGTTCTCGGACCTGCATGGCCTGGGTGGGCTGTCCAACGGGGAGCTGGCCAAGACGGCCAGCACCAGCCCGAAGTTCTATCGCGCGCGCGCCTTTATCCGCCAGACCTGGGGCCTGGGCGGCGGGGACGAAAAACTCGAATCGGATTTCAACCAGTTCGCCCGCACCGTGGACAAGCGCCGCGTGGTGCTGACCGCCGGCAACTTCGGCGTGATCGACGTATTCGACCAGAACCCCTACGGCTCGGACCCCCGCACGCAGTTCATGAACTGGTCGTTCATGACGCACGGCTCGTTCGACTATCCGGCCGATTCGCGCGGCTATAACTGGGGCGCGGCGCTGGAGTACATCGGCGACGGCTGGTCGGCGCGCTTCGGCCATTTCCTGCTGCCGCTGGAGTCGAACGGGCGCGAACTGGACACCCGGCTGTTCGAGCACTACGGCGACGTCCTCGAGCTGGAAAAGCGCTACACGCTGGCCGGCCGCCCGGGGCAGGCGCGGCTGCTGCTGTGGCGGAACAAGGCCAGTATGGGGTCGTTCAACGACGCCATCGCCTACGGGCAGGCCAATGGCGTAACGCCGGACCTCGCCGCCGTGCGGCGCGAGCACACCAAGCTCGGCATCGGCGTGGCGATGGTGCAGGAGGTGACCGATGCGCTGGGGGTGTTCTTCCGCGCCAATATGTCGGACGACAAGACCGAGACCTACGCCTTCACCGAGATCGGCCGGCAGGTGGCCGGCGGCGGCACGCTGAAAGGCAAGGCCTGGGGGCGGCCCAATGACGAGGTGGGCGTGGCGGTGGCGGCGAACATGCTCGGCTCATCGCACCGCAACTACCTGGCGGCAGGCGGCCTGGGCGCGTTCCTGGGCGATGGCGCGCTGCGCTACGGCCCGGAGCAAGTGTTCGAGATTTATTACAGTTTCGCGGTCTGGAAGACCCTGAGCCTGAGCCCGGACTTCCAGTACATCCGCAATCCCGGCTACAACCGGGACCGCGGACCCGCCAAGTTCTACGGCATCCGCGCGCACGCGGAGTTCTGACTGGCGGCCTGCCTTACTGGCGCGCATTGCGCCGGTTGTCCGGCCACGGCGTGTTGAAGTTGGTGCGGAACGGGTTGATGTCCAGCCCGCCGCGCCGCGTGTAGCGCGCGTAGACGGCCAGCTTCACCGGCTTGCACATGCGCAGCACGTCCGCGAAGATCCGCTCCACGCACTGCTCGTGGAACTCGTTGTGGTTGCGGAACGAGATCAGGTACTTGAGCAGCCCTTCCTGGTCGATCGGCGCACCCACGTAGCGGATTTGCACGCTGCCCCAGTCCGGCTGCCCGGTGACCAGGCAGTTCGACTTCAGCAGGTGCGAGACCAGCGATTCCTCCACCGGCGTCTCATCCTGATCCGCCGACAGCAGGGTCGGGTCCGGCTCGTAGATGTCGGTCTCGATGTCCAGSCGGTCCAGCAGCAGCCCATCCAGCTCGCCCATCTTCTGCGTGCCGAGGTCCGCCTCGGTGACCAGTCGCACCTGCACCGTGCCGCCGGTGGCCTCGGAGAGGTCGTGGTGCAGCAGTTGCTGGAGCGCCTCGGCCGAGGCGACCTTGCTCTGGTTGAACGAGTTCAGGTACAGCTTGAACGACTTCGACTCGACGATATTCGGCGTATCGGCCGGAATGATGAAGGTCGCCAGCGCCACCTGCGGCTTGCCCTTCAGGTTCAGCCAGGACACCTCGTAGGCATTCCAGATATCCACGCCGAAGAACGGCAGCGCGCGCCCTTCGGGCAGGCCGATCTCGGTGCGCTTGGGCTGCCGGGGAATCGGGAACAGCAGCGTCGGGTCGTATTCGGTCTTGTAGGCCGAGGGCTTGCCCAGCGGCGAGTGTTCGGGGAGCGTCATGATCGCGATCTCAGGACAGGAACAGCTTGTAGACCGGGTTGTCGGTCTCGTCCCAGTGTACGTAACCCAGCGTGGAAAGGAAGTCGCGGAAGGCGCGCTTCTCGTTCTTCGGCACCTGGATACCCACCAGGATGTTGGAGGCGTCGGCGCCCTGGTTCCGGTAGTGGAACAGGCTGATGTTCCAGTTCGGGCTCATGCTCGACAGGAACTTCATCAGCGCGCCCGGGCGCTCGGGGAATTCGAAGCGGAACAGCAGTTCGTCGTGCGCCAGCGGCGAGCGGCCGCCCACCATGTAGCGGATATGCTGCTTGGCCAGCTCGTTGTTGGAGAGGTCGAGCGTATCGAAGCCATGGCGGCGGAAGTTGGCGGCGATCTTGTCGCTCTCGGCGCGGTCGGCGATCTGCACGCCCACGAAGATGTGCGCCACGCCCTGGTCGGCGATGCGGTAGTTGAACTCGGTCACGCTGCGCGTGCCYACCTGCTCGCAGAAGCGCTTGAAGCTGCCGCGCTCCTCGGGAATCGTCACGGCGAACACGGCCTCGCGGGCTTCGCCCACCTCGGCGCGCTCGGCCACGAAACGCAGGCGGTCAAAGTTCATGTTGGCGCCGCAGGCAATCGCCACGAGCTGCTCGCCCTTGAGCTTCTCGCGCTCGGCGTAGCGCTTCAGGCCGGCCACGGCCAGCGCGCCGGACGGCTCGAGGATGCTGCGGGTGTCCTGGAACACGTCCTTCAGGCCGGCGCAGATCTCGTCGGTGTCCACCAGGATGATCTCGTCCACCAGTTCGCGCGTGATGCGGAAGGTTTCCTTGCCCACCAGCTTCACGGCGGTGCCGTCCGCGAACAGGCCCACATCCTTCAGTTCGATGCGCTTGCCGGCTTCCACCGAGCGCTTCATCGCGTCCGAGTCGAAGGTCTGCACGCCAATCACCTTGATCTCCGGCCGCACGGCCTTGACGTAGGCCGCCACGCCCGAGATCAGCCCGCCGCCGCCAATCGCCACGAAGATGGCGTGGATCGGGCCCGGGTGCTGGCGCAGGATCTCCATGGCGATGGTGCCCTGGCCGGCGATGACTTCGGGATCGTCGAACGGGTGGATGAAGGTCAGCTTTTGCTTCAGCCCCAGTGCCGCCGCGTGCTGGTAGGCGTCGCTGTAGGACTCGCCGTGCAGCACGATCTTGACCCAGTCGCCGCCGCGTTCGCGCACCGCATCGATCTTCACCTGGGGGGTGGTCGTCGGCATCGCAATAATCGCCTTGCACTGGAGCCGCGCTGCCGACAACGCCACGCCCTGCGCGTGGTTGCCGGCGGAGGCGGCGATCACGCCACGCTTCAGCTCGTCGGGCGTCAGCGACGCCATCTTGTTGTATGCGCCGCGCAGCTTGAACGAGAACACCGGCTGGGTGTCCTCGCGCTTGAACCAGACCGCGTTGCCGGTGCGGGCCGACAGCGCGTGCGCGTAGGTCAGCTCGGTTTCCTGGGCGACGTCGTACACCTTGGCGGTGAGGATCTTGCGCAGGTAGTCGGGCGTGGCGGCGCGGGGGGCCTTGGCGGCGCGGGCTGGCTTGGCGGGTTTTGCAGTCTTGGCGGTCTTGGCGGTCATGATGGGCAGGGCAGGGGCGCGGCAGGGGCGCGGGCAAAAAAAGCCGGAAAATTCGGCGGAAACCGCCAATGATAATGGATGGCGCCCATCCGGGCGGCGCTGGCGTGACGCGGGCGGAACGTGCCCGGCAGCGCCGTGCTGGCGCGTGGTGTGTCGGCGCGGGTGCCGAATGCGCCACAGCCGCGCCGGGCCGCGATGTAGGACAGCATCGGGTGGACGCTCGTCAAACACACGTGTTACGGTTTAACGCGATGCYCCCGCTACCCCTAATCGAACCCCATATCGCGCTGTTCCTGGACTTCGACGGCACGCTGGCCGACCTTGCGCCGCGCCCCGACCTGGTGCAGGTAGAGCCCCAACTGGTTGGCACGCTGCGTGCGTTGCATACCTGCCTGGACGGCGCGCTGGCCATCGTCTCGGGCCGRCCYGTKGCCGAGCTCGACCATTTCCTGCAACCGTTGCGCTTGCCTTCCGCCGGGATCCACGGGGCGGAATTCCGCCATGGCGGCGAACGGGTCGTCACGCCGCCCGCGCCTGGCATCGGCGCCTTGCTGCCGAAGCTGGAAGCGCTGGTGGCCCGGCATCCCGGGCTGCAACTCGAACGRAAATCGGTCGCCGTGGCCATCCACTACCGGCAGGTGCCGGAACTGGAGCCGCTGGTGCGGGCCGCCGTGGCSGACGTGCTGCGCGACGCSGCCGGCCTGGAGGCGCTGCCCGGCAAGATGGTCGTCGAGATCAAGCCGGCTGGCGTGGACAAGGGCGATGCCATCGCGGCCTTCATGCGCTCGCCGCCGTTTGCGGGCCGCATGCCGCTGTTTGCCGGCGATGACGTGACCGACGAGGCCGGATTCGTCGTCGTGCGTGAGTTGGGCGGCGTGGGCCTGCTGGTGGGCCAGCGCGCCACCGCCGCCACGGCGGTGCTGCCCAACCCCGACGCCCTGCGGGCCTGGCTGCACGAATCGGCCCACGCCCTGACGCACTGGATGGCCACCCGGGGCGATGCCCCGGAAGCGGCGCCCAAGGAACCCATCATCACACCGACGCTAAGGGAGGATTCGTTGTGAACCAGCCTGCCACTGATCACACCGATGCCGCCGATGCCGCCGATGCCGCCAACGTCGGGCGACAGCCCGAGGCGCCGGCAATCAACACCGACTCGGACACCTCGTGCCGCTACGCCGACCCGTCGCTCTCGCTCGGCATGATCGGCAATTGCGGCTTCTCGGCGCTGGTCGACGGCCGGGGCCGCATCGTCTGGTGCTGCATGCCGCGCTTCGACGGCGACCCGGTCTTCAACGCCCTGCTGGACCCGAGCGAGAACGCCGGCCACTGGGCCATCGAGATCGAGGACTTCCTCGAAGCCAAGCAGTGGTATGAGCCGAACACGGCCATCCTGCGTACGCAGCTGATCGACAAGCACGACAACTGCCTCGAAATCACCGATTTCTGCCCGCGCTTCTTCCGCCTTGGCCGCTATTTCCGGCCGCTGACGCTGGTGCGGCGCATCCGCCCGGTGCGCGGCGCGCCGCGCGTGCGCGTGACCGTGGCGCCGCGCTTCAACTGGGGCCGCAACAAGCCGCAGATGACGCGCGGGAGCAGTCACGCGCGCTTTATCGGCGAAGACATGACGCTGCGCATGACCACGGACGCGCCGCTGGCCTACGTGCTCTCGAACACGCCGTTTCTGGTCACGCGCGGCTACAACTTCATCCTCGGCCCGGACGAGACGCTGGCGCAGGGCGTGGAGGAAACTGCGCGGGACTTCGAGCAGGAAACCACCTCCTACTGGCGGCTCTGGACGCGCCGCCTGGCGGTCCCGCGCGAGTGGCAGGAGGCGGTGATCCGCGCCGCCATCACGCTCAAGCTGTCTCTGTACGAGGAAACCGGCGCCATCGTCGCCGCCATGACCACCAGCATGCCGGAGGCGCCCGGCAGTGGCCGCAACTGGGATTACCGCTTCTGCTGGCTGCGCGACGCCTTCTTCGTGGTGCGCGCGCTGAACAGCCTGTCCGAAGTCGGCACGATGGAGGACTACCTGCGCTGGCTCTCCAACGTCGTGATGCAGTCGCAGGACGGCCATATCCAGCCGCTGTACGGCATCGGGCTGGAGCGTGAACTGCCCGAGAGCATTCTCGATCACCTGCCCGGTTATCGCGGCATGGGGCCGGTGCGCGTGGGCAACCAGGCGCAGGAGCACTTCCAGCACGATGTCTACGGCAACGTGGTGCTCGGCGCCGCGCAGGCCTTCCACGACCATCGCCTGCTGCACCGGGGCGGGCCGGCCGAGTATGCGCGGCTGGAGGAAGTCGGCGAGCAGGCCGTGCGCGTGTTCGGCACGCCGGACGCAGGTATGTGGGAGCTGCGCACCCGGGCGCGCGTGCACACCTCGTCGGCGCTGATGAGCTGGGCCGCCTGCGACCGGCTGGCCAAGGTGGGCGAGGCGCTCGGGCAGCCGGCGCGCGCCGCCTACTGGCACGACCACGCCAACCGCATGAAGAAGCAGATCCTGGACGAGTCCTGGAACGAGTCGCGCCAGGCCTTCGCGGAGAGCTTCGGCGGGAAGGAACTCGACGCCAGCGTGCTGCTGATGGCCGAGGTCAACTTCATCGACCCGAAGGACCCGCGCTTCGTCTCCACGGTCAAGGCGCTGGAAGCCTCGCTCTGCGACGGCCCGTACATGCGCCGCTACGAGGCGCCCGACGACTTCGGCAAGCCCGAGACCGCGTTCAATATCTGCACGTTCTGGCGCATCGACGCGCTGGCCCGCATCGGCCGCCGCGACGAGGCGCGCGAGATCTTCGAGGCCATGCTGGCCTCGCGCAACCCGCTGGGGCTGCTCTCGGAAGACACACACCCGGTCACCGGAGAGATGTGGGGCAATTTCCCCCAGACCTATTCGATGGTCGGCCTGATCAACGGCGCCATGCGGCTATCTGCCCCGTGGGATTCGGTGATCTGACGACAGGATTGGCAACAACAAGAAGCGATCTATGGGAAGACTTGTAGCGGTATCGAACCGGGTCGCCGATCCGCGCAACCACGCGGCGGGCGGCCTGGCCGTGGCGCTCTCGGAGGCGCTGAGCAAGACCGGCGGCCTGTGGTTCGGCTGGAGCGGTCGCGCGGTGGAACCCAGCCACGGCGGCACGCCGGGCGAGGGCGAGCTGCACATCTCGCAGGCCGGCAACGTGACGCTGGCCACGGTGGACCTGAGCCGGGAAGACTACGACGCCTACTACCTGGGCTACAGCAACGGCGTGCTCTGGCCGGTGTTCCACTACCGGCTCGATCTGGCCGACTTCGACGCGGGCGGCAACCTGAACGCCTACCGGCGCGTGAACCAGCTGTTCGCGCGCAAGCTGGCGCCGCTGCTCAAGCCGGACGACGTGATCTGGATCCACGACTACCACCTGATCCCGCTCGCGGCGGAGCTGCGCGCCATCGGCTGCAGCCAGCGCATCGGCTTCTTCCTCCATATTCCGCTGCCRCCGCCGCTGATYCTCGCGGCCATCCCGCAGCATGAGTGGCTGATGCGGGCGCTGTTCGCCTACGACCTGCTGGGCTTCCAGAGCCAGGCCGATCTTGACCACTTCTCCCGCTACGTGCAGGGCGAGGCCAGCGCCGAGCCGATGGGCGAGTACCGCTTCCGCGCCTTCCACCGCACGGTGCGCGCGCAGGCGTTCCCGATCGGCATCGACGTGGACGAGTTCATCGACCTGGGCCGCGGCGACGAGGCGCGCGAGACCTACGAGATGATGCGCCACCAGTACGCGCGGCGCCGGCTGCTGCTCGGCATCGACCGGCTCGACTATTCGAAGGGGCTGCCGCAGCGGCTCAAGGCGTTCCAGGTCTTGCTGGCGGAGTACCCCGAGAACCGCTCCAGCGCCACGCTGATCCAGATCGCGGCGCCCTCGCGCGAATCGGTCGATGCCTACGCCGACCTGCGGCGCGACATGGAGGGCATCACCGGGGCGATCAATAGTGAATATGGCGAGCTGGACTGGATGCCGGTGCGCTACATCCACCGCTCCACCTCGCGCCGCCGGCTGCCGGGGCTGTGCCGCGCCAGCAGCGTGGCGCTGGTCACGCCGCTGCGCGACGGGATGAACCTTGTGGCGAAGGAGTACATCGCCGCGCAGGACCCGGAGGATCCGGGCGTGCTGGTGCTGTCCCGCTTTGCCGGCGCGGCGGAGCAGCTCAAGGAAGCGCTGCTGGTGAACCCTTACGACACGCGCGCCACGGCGCAGGCGGTGCAGCAGGCGCTGCACATGCCGCTGGCCGAACGGCGGGCGCGGCACGAGAAGCTGCTYGAGCGCATCCGCCAGCAGGACGTGCACTGGTGGAGCCGGGAGTATCTGCGGACGCTGATGGAGACCGAGGGCGGTTGAACGGTCGGGGCTGCGTCATGGCGCTGGYCCTCTCCCCCGGCCCCTCTCCCGCAAGCGGGCGAGGGGAGCAAACCAACGGTGTTCTCCCCTCTCCCTCTGGGAGAGGGGCGGGGGAGAGGGCAGGCGTAGCTACTACCGCGAACGCGGGGCCAGATCGCCCGGTGTGTCGATGTCCCGGAACGGGCCGTCGTCCTCGGTCAGGATGCGGGTGACCGGCTGGTCGGTCAGCAAGGCGCGTGCGCCTTCGTCGCCGTCCAGCTTCAGCAGGGCATCGCGCCAGGCGGCGCCGAAGCCGACCGGGTGGCCGCGCTTGCCGTCGCGCCACGGCGCGGCGATGGTTTCCGGCGTGGTGATGGTCAGCGCCACGGCGCGGACCAACTCCATYGGCAGCCACGGCATGTCCGCCAGCGCCACCACCCAGCCGCGTGCCTCGGCAGTCGCCGCCACRCCGGCGCGCAGCGCCACCCCCATGCCAGCCTCGGCATCGGGCGCTTCCACCACGCGGCAGCCACCGCGCCGCAGTTCCTCGGCCAGGGCCGCGTTGCCGGGCCGCACYACCGCAATCGAGTTCGGCAGGGCYGCCGCCAGCGTGCGCGCGCTGCGCCACGCCACGGTGCGGCCATCGGGCAGTACCTCCAGCAGCTTGTTGCGCGTGCCGGTGGCATCGAAACGCTTGCCGAAACCAGCGGCGAGCAGGATGCCGACCGGCAGGTCGGTCGGCGTGAGCGGGGCGCGTGCGGGCTTCTTCATGATTGCGTGGCCGTCGCCGTGGCCGTGGCGGGCAGCACAGGACATTCCGCCTCGCCCGCCGCGATCTCGCGTGCGGCCTTGGCACCYTCCACCTGGAGGATGTCCGGCAGCGAGACGTGGTTCTTGGCGGCGATGACCTCGGCCAGGATCGAGATGGCAATCTCGGGCGGCGTGCGGCTGCCGATATAGATGCCGACCGGGCCGTGCAGCCGCGCCAACTGGAGTTCGGTCAGGTCGAACTCCTTGAGGCGCTCGCGGCGCGCATGGTTGTTGCGGCGCGAGCCGAGCGCGCCCACGTAGAAGGCCGGCGTGCGCAGCGCCTCCATCAGCGCCAGGTCGTCGAGCTTGGGATCGTGCGTGAGCGCGATTACCGCGCTGCGCTCGTCGAGCTTCATGTCCATGACGGTGTCGTCGGGCATCGTGCGTACCATCGCCACGCCGGGGATGTCCCACGTCTCGGTGTATTCCTCGCGCGGGTCGCAGACGGTGACATGGAAGCCCAGCCCCACGGCGATCTGGCACAGGTATTTCGATAACTGCCCGGCGCCGATCACCAGCATGCGGTAGCGCGGGCCGTGGATGGTCAGCAGCTTGTCACCGTCGAACGCCAGGCCGTCSGTGGCCTGGGCGGGSCCGAGCGTGGCGGCGCCGGTGKYCAGGTCGAGCGTCCGCGCGACCAGCCGGCCGCTCTCCACGGCRTCSAGCARSTCGGCGATGCCGCTGGCGGCCTTGAGCGGCTCCGCCACCAGTTCGATGGTGCCGCCGCAGGGCAGGCCGAAGCGGTGGGCTTCCTCGGCGCTGATGCCGTACTTGATCGCCTCCGGGCGGCTGGCGTGGATCCCCTCGCGCCGCACGCGGTCGATGATGTCGTCCTCGATGCACCCGCCCGAGACCGAACCGACCACAAGGCCGTCATCGCGCACGGCCAGCATCGCGCCTTCGGGGCGGGGCGACGAGCCCCAGGTTCTCACCACCGTCACCAGCAATACCCCGTGGCCTTCCTGTTGCCACCGCACGCTGCTCTTCAGGACTTCGAGATCCACGCTGTCCATGATCGTTTCCGCTTCTCGCTACCTTGTTGCTCATCGCCGCCGTCCGCTTGCGCGGCGTCGGCTTCCTCGTTGACGTCCTGGCCTTCGGCTTCCTTGCCGCCGCTCACCGCCTCGGTGAAGCGCGTGAAGAAGGCCTCGGCCAGCTTGCGCGCRGCGCCATCCACCAGCCGCGAGCCGATCTGCGCGATCTTGCCGCCCACCTGGGCGTGCACCACATAGGTCAGGTCGGTCTCGTCGCCTTGATCCACCAGTGAAACATGGGCSGTGCCCTTGCCGAAGCCGGCCGCGCCGCCTTGCCCGTCGAACTGGATCGTATAGCTTTCCGGCGCCTGGATGTCCGTCAGCGCCATGCGGCCCTTGAAGCGCGCCTTGACCGGCCCCACCGCGGCGGTCATCGCCAGCAGGTAGGCGTTTTCGCCATCGGGCTCGATGCTCTCACATCCCGGAATACATTGCTTGAGGACGTCCGTGTCGTTCAAGGCCCCCCATGCCACGTCGCGGGGCACGGGCAGGCGCTGGGTCTGGGTCATCTCCATGGGGGGCTTCCTTTGGGGGTTGCGATGAAGGGCCGGCGCGCGTCGTCCGCGAGCAGGGATTCGAGCGCGAACAGGCTGTCGAGGTTGTGCGCGGGGCGCAGGGCGTCCACGTGCGGCAGGATGGCCTGCATGCCGCGCGCCTGCGGCGAGAAGCCGGCGTAGCGCAGCAGCGGATTGAGCCAGATGATGCGGTGCGCAAAACGGCGCAGGCGCGCCATCTCGGCGTCGAGCAGGTCGATGTGTTCGAGGTCGATGCCGTCGCTGACCAGCAGCACCGTGGCGCGGCCGGACAGCGTGCGGCGTGCCCACTGGCGGTTGAACTGCGCCAGCGCCGCGCCGATGCGCGTGCCGCCGGCCCAGTCGCGCACCTGGCCGGTGATCAGGTCGACGGCTTCGTCGGGATCGCGCTCGTGCAGCGCCCGCGTGACGTTGGTCAGCCGGGTGCCGAACAGGAACACGTGCATGCGCTCGCGCGACTGCATCAGCGCGTGGCAGAAGTACAGCACCGCGCGCGAGTACTGGCTCATCGATCCCGAGATGTCGAGCAGCAGCACCACAGGCGGCTTGCGCTCGGCGTGCTTGCGGTATTTCCAGCGCAGCCATTCGCCATGCTGGCGCACGGCCAGCCGCGCGCTGGCGCGCAGGTCGGCGTGGGTGCCGCAGGCCGCCGCGCGCAGCCGGCGCGTGCGCTGGAGCGCCAGGTGGGCACGCCGCGTACGCACGAGGTGCTGGAGCGCGCGCCATTCCTCGGCGGTCAGCGTCTCGAAMTCGCGCTGAGCCAGCCGCTCCTGATCGGAAAACGTCAGCGGGGCGGTGAAGCGCTCCTCGCGGGCGGGCTGGCCGGGGGACGGAGGCGGCGGCTGGCGCGCGGCAAGCGCATCGGCGAGCCGGTTGCTGCGCTTGGGCGGCGGCGCGCCGGCATCGACGCGCGGCAGCAGCATCGCGCGCATCTTGCCTTCCCAGTCCGGGTCGCGCCAGAACAGGTCGAAGGCGGCATCGAACAGTGGACGCTGGTCGGGGCCGGACAGCACCAGCGCGGCCAGCGCGGCGCGCACCTCGCCGCGCGCGCCAATGTCGATATGGCGCAGCGCGTCGAGCGCATCCACGGCGTGGGCCGGCGACAGCCCGAAGCCGGCATCGCGCAGCAGCCGCATGAAATGCGTGACGTTGCGCGCGAGCATGGGGAGGGCCGGGGTGGGGTGCGGCATGGGGTGCGGCATGGCGCTAGCGCTCCGGCGGGGCGCCAGCGAGCAGTTCGGCCACCGTGGGGCCATCGGCGCGGGCGAGGTCGTCCTGGTATTTCAGCAGCACGCCCAGCGTGTCGCGTACCGACTGCGGGTCCAGTTCGGTCACGCCCAGCGCGGCCAGCGCGCGGCACCAGTCGATGGCCTCGGCGATGCCGGGCGCCTTGAACAGGTCGATGCCGCGCAACCGATGGACGAAGTCGATCGCCTGATGCTGCAGCGCCGCGGCCGCCTCGGGCGCGCGGGCGGCCACGATCTCCAGCTCGCGCTGGCGGTCCGGGTAGCCCATCCACTGGTAGAGGCAGCGCCGCTTGAGCGCGTCGTGTACCTCGCGCGTGCGGTTGGAAGTGACCACGATCAGCGGCGGCCGCTCGGCCCGCACGACGCCGATCTCCGGAATCGACACCTGGTATTCGGACAGCACTTCGAGCAGGAAGGCTTCGAACGGCTCGTCGGCCCGGTCGATCTCGTCGATCAGCAGCACGCGCGGCACGCCCGGCGCAGCGGGGTCGGGCAGCAAAGCTTCGAGCAGCGGGCGCTTGAGCAGGAAATCGTCGTGATAGAGCGACTGCTGCTCGGGCCGCTCGCCACGCGCCTCCGCCAGCCGCAGCGCCATGATCTGGCGCGGGTAATCCCATTCGTAAAGCGCGCTGGCGGCATCGAGCCCTTCGTAGCACTGCAGCCGCAGCAGCCGCGTCCCGAGCGCCGCCGCCATGGCCTGCGCGAGCGCGGTCTTGCCTACGCCGGGCTCGCCCTCCAGGAACAGCGGGCGCTGCATGCGCAGGGCGAGATAAAGCACGGTCGCCGTCTCGCGGTCGGCGAAATACTGCTGGCGGTGCAGCAGGGCGGCGGTGTCGTCGATGGAGGCGGGGAGCATGGGTTCAATTTAGTCGATTTACGATTTTCATGGGCAGAAGAAGGCGGTAGAAGCGCCTCTGGTGCGTGATGTCATGCACTGCAACCGCTCTTCCTGGAGACACTCATGCTTCGAATCCGTTGGCTCATGCTGGCTTCGTGCGCGGCCTGGGCCCTAACCGCGAATGCCAAGGCGCCCGACACGCACGCGTCCGACGCGCAGGGTCGAACGTACGGCCAGAATTACAAGGACATGGTGCTGGCGCGCTGCATCGCCAGGGCATACGAGGGCGACGCAGCCGCATCGGCAGACGCCGGCCAGACGGCGGATGAACTGAGCGCATCCCTCTACTACGACATGGCATCAAGTATTGATGCGATCCCGCCCCTCGTCGACCAGTTCCTGGCACGCGACTACCGCAATCCACGGCTGAAGGCCCATTCCATGGGCCAGCAATTTCGTCTGTTGAAGTGCCTGGACCTCTATCACAGCAGGGCGCTTCAGGATCAGGTCAAGCGCCACGTCCCGAGGCCGAACCAGACCCACCGACAGGAGCCATGATGACGAGACCTTCCTTTCATGCGGCATGGGCTGCGGCCAATCGCATCTACGATCCCTCCAATTCCTCTGTGCGCGTGGCGAACGTCATTGGCGGTATGGTGAAGCGCAACATCCTGCACCCGGATCCGAAGCAACGTTGGGAGAACACCTGCGCCGTGCGCATCAGTTATGTCCTAAACCAAACTGGCGCACGAATCCCATTTGTCAAGAAGGAAACCGTCTCCGGCGCCGATGGCAGCTGGTACTTCTATCGCATCGAGAGGGTGCTCGACTACCTCAAGGTGCGATGGGGCCGGCCGGAAGTGGTTGCGCATCCGCCTTCCCACGGCGGCGCGTTGGCCGGACAACAAGGGTTACTGGTGTTCGAAATATCGGGCTGGACGGACGCCAAGGGACACGCCACCTTATGGGACGGCACCCACTGCTACGACAAGTGTTACTTCAACAGCGCCGCCGCGACCTATCGGACCGACCGCGCCAACTTCTGGCGCCTGCCATAGCCGGATAGGGCAGGCTGTTGGCTCCCCATCCCGGATGGATGGGGGGCCACAGCCTAGCATCACCCCTTCAACGCCTGCTCCACCGCCCTTGCTGTCAGCACCGGAATCAGATGCGCGCGGTATGCCGCTGACGCGTGCAGGTCCGTGTTGAGCCGGGCGGCGTCCACCTTTACCGCGCGGGCGGCGGCGGGGGTGAAGCTGGCGGTCAGGGCCTGTTCCAGGTCGGGGGCGCGGTAAACGCTGTCTGCCGCGCCGGTGATGGCCACGCGCACCAGTTTGCCGGTGCGCGCCACCATCACGCCGACCAGCGCGAAGCGCGAGGCCGGGTTGCGGAACTTGATGTAGGCGGCCTGGTCCGGGGTGGGGAAGCGGACCGCCGTGATCAGCTCGTCGGGGGCGAGCGCCGTTTCATAGAGCCCCTTGAAGAAGCTGTCGGCGGCGATGTTGCGCCGGTCGGTGACCACGGTGGCGTTGAGGCCGAGCACGGCGGCGGGGTAGTCGGCGCCGGGGTCGTCGTTGGCCAGCGAGCCGCCGATGGTGCCCATCGCCCGTACCTGACGGTCGCCGATGCCATTGGCCATGGCCGCCAGCGCCGGGATGCGGCGCATGACTTCCGCATGGGCGGCCACGTCGGCATGGCGCGCGGCGGCGCCGATCACCAACTCGTCGCCCTCCACGCGGATGTCCGCCATGCCCGGGATGCGCGACACGTCCACCAGCATGCTGGGCGCCGCGAGCCGCAGCTTCATCGCCGCGAGCAGGCTCTGGCCGCCGCCCAGGAACTTGGCGTCGGCGTCGGCCTGGAGCTTGGCCACGGCGGCCTTGGCATCCGTGGCGCGTTCGAACTGGAATGCGTACATGATGTCTTTCTCCCGATTCAGGCCGATGTGGATTGTGCGGACTGGATGGCCTGCCACACGCGGTGCGGCGTGGCTGGCATCTGCACGTCACGCACGCCGAGCGGTGCCAGCGCATCGACCAGCGCGTTGATGAACGCCGGTGGCGAGCCGATGGCGCCGGCCTCCCCGCAGCCCTTCACGCCGAGCGGGTTGTGCGTGCATGGCGTGCCCTTGGCGGTCTCCACGGTGAAGTCGGGCAGGTCGGCCGCGCGCGGCATGGCGTAGTCCATGTAGGAGC
Organism: Cupriavidus sp. KB_39; assembly: GCF_052114485.1. Classification (NCBI taxonomy): domain Bacteria; kingdom Pseudomonadati; phylum Pseudomonadota; class Betaproteobacteria; order Burkholderiales; family Burkholderiaceae; genus Cupriavidus; species Cupriavidus sp. KB_39. The sequence continues at coordinate 129,073 of NZ_JBFREV010000020.1, read as the reverse complement.
CGGTCAGCAACTGGCCGCTGTCGGCGTCGTACACGCACTGCTCCAGCATGGCCTGGCCCAGGCCCTGGCCGATGCCGCCATGCACCTGGCCTTCCACGATCATCGGATTGATGATGTTGCCGAAGTCATCCACGGCGGTGAACTTGACCACCTGCGACTCGCCGGTGTCGGGGTCCACCTCCACCTCGCAGACGTAGGCGCCGGACGGGTAGGTGAAGTTGGTCGGATCGTAGAACGCGTTCTCGTTCAGGCCCGGTTCGAGCTTGTCGAGCGGGTAGTTGTGCGGCACGTAGGCGGTCAGCGCCACCTCGCCGAAGGTCTTGGTGCGATCGGTGCCGGCCACGCGGAACACGCCGTCCTGGAACTCGATGTCGGCGTCGGATGCCTCCAGCAGATGCGCGGCGATCTTCTTGGCTTTCGCCTCGATCTTGTCCAGCGCCTTCATGATGGCCGAGCCGCCCACCGCCAGCGAGCGCGAGCCGTAGGTGCCCATGCCGAACGGCACCCGGCCGGTGTCGCCATGGACGATCTCCACCGCCTCCAGCCCGATGCCGAGCCGGTCCGCCACGATCTGCGCGAAGGTGGTCTCGTGGCCCTGCCCATGGCTGTGGGAGCCGGTGAACACGGTGACCGTGCCGGTGGGGTGGACGCGGATCTCGCCCACTTCGAACAGGCCCGCCCGCGCGCCGAGTGCCCCGGCGATGTTCGATGGCGCCAGTCCGCACGCCTCGATGTAGCAGGAGTAGCCCAGCCCGCGCAGCTTGCCGCGCTGCTTGGCGGCCTCGCGCCGGGCCGGGAAGCCGGCCACGTCGGCCAGTTCCTCGGCACGCGCCAGGCAGGGCTCGTAGTCGCCCGTGTCGTAGGTCAGGCCCACCGGCGTGGCGTAGGGGAAGTCGTGGATGAAGTTCTTGCGCCGCAGCGTGGCGGGGGCGATGTTCATCTCGCGCGCGGCGGTTTCCACCAGCCGCTCGACCACGTAGGTGGCCTCCGGGCGGCCGGCGCCCCGGTAGGCATCGACSGGCGAGGTGTTGGTGAACACCGCCTTGACCTCGGCGTAGATCGCCGGCGTGGCGTACTGGCCGGCCAGCAGCGTGGCGTAGAGGATGGTCGGCACGCTGCTGGCGAAGGTGGACAGGTAGGCGCCCATGTTCGCCACCGTGTGCACGCGCATGGCCAGGAACTTGCCGTCGGCGTCGAGCGCCAGCTCGGCCTTGGTCACGTGGTCGCGGCCGTGCGCGTCAGTCAGGAAGGACTCGGACCGCTCGGCGGTCCACTTCACCGGCCGGCCGATCTTCTTCGACGCCCAGGTCAGCGCCACGTCCTCGGGATAGAGGAAGATCTTCGAGCCGAAGCCGCCGCCCACGTCCGGCGCGATGATGCGCAGGCGGGACTCCGGCAGCCCGAGCACGAAGGCGCCCATCAGCAGGCGCTCCACGTGCGGGTTCTGGTTCGAGACGTAGACCGTGTAGCTGTCGTCCTGGCGCGTGTAGCTGGCGTTGACCGCGCGCGGCTCGATCGCGTTCGGGATCAGCCGGTTGTTGACGATATCGAGCGTGGTCACGTGCGCGGCCTTGCCGAAGGCGGCGTCCGTGGCGGCCTTGTCGCCATGGCCCCAGGTGTAGCAGGTGTTGGCCGGCACGTCGTCGTGGACCAKCGTGGCGGCTGCGGCGGCGTCCGCCGGGCTGACCACGGCGGGCAACTCCTCGTAGTCGACATCGACCATCTCGGCGGCGTCACGCGCCTGCTGGAGCGTTTCGGCGATGACCAGCGCCACCTGGTCGCCCACGTGGCGGGCCTTGCCGTGCGCCAGCGCGGGGTGGGGTGGCTCTTTCATCGGCGTGCCGTCGATGCTGTGGATCAGCCAGCCGCAGGGCAGGCCGCCCACCTTGTCGGCGGCCATCTCCTCGCCGGTCAGCACGGCAATCACGCCGGGCGAGGCCAGGGCCTCGGTCTTGTCGATGGAGCGGATGCGCGCGTGCGCGTGCGGCGAGCGGACGAAACAGGCGTAGCTCTGGCGCGGCAGGGTCACGTCGTCGGTGTACTGGCCGTTGCCGGTCAGGAAGCGGTAGTCCTCCTTGCGGCGGACCGGCGCGCCGATCAACTTCTCGGGTGCGTTCATGGTCGGCTCCTATTCCGCACTGGCGACGGCCTGGCCGCTGCGCATGCTCGATTGGCCCTGCTGCACGGCGCGGACGATGTTCTGGTAGCCGGTGCAGCGGCACATATTSCCTTCCAGCTGCTCGCGGATGGTCTGGGCATCGGCGTTGGGACGCTCGCGCAGCAGCGCGGTGGCGGCCATCACCATGCCGGGCGTGCAGAAGCCGCATTGCAGGCCGTGGCACTCGCGGAACGCTTCCTGCATCGGATGGAGTTGTCCGTCCGGCGCCAGGCCCTCGATGGTGGTGACCTTGGCGCCGTCCGCCTGGAGCGCCAGCACGTTGCACGACTTCACCGCCCGGCCGTCGAGGTGGACGGTGCAGGCGCCGCACTGGGCGGTGTCGCAACCGACATGCGTGCCGGTGAGGCGCAGGGTTTCGCGCAGGAACTGGACCAGAAGGGTGTGGGGTTCTACCTGCGCGTCAATGGGCTTGCCATTGACCGTCAGGCGGATCGGAATCGCCATGCTTGTCTCCAATATGGGGTGGACGCGCATGGCCTGCCGCAAGAATCCCGAACGACTGCGCGGGACGGGCCACGACGCGGTACTGCCGCTTGGTTGTTACGGCTATTTCGTGATATTGGTGCTGCCGGGCCTGGGGCCCGGCCTTGCCGGAGATGCCTGGCGTGGCGAATTCCGCGACGCGGCCGTGAACGATCGGCCAGAACCGGCTCTAACAGTTAATCACAAAACCCCCGGTGCTGCCATGCGGGTTCCCCACCATGGGGCGGCCCGGCGCACATCGATCTGCCCCGGACCATGCAAGCGTTCATCGACTGGCTGTTTGGAACCGTCGCCCTGCCCAGCGTGGGCCTGCCGGCCATCTTTGTGGTCAGCCTGGTCTCGGCCACGCTGCTGCCGCTGGGCTCGGAGCCGGCCGTGTTCGGCTATATCAAGCTCAACCCGGACATGTTCTGGCCGGCCATCCTCGTGGCCACGGTTGGGAATACGGTCGGCGGGGCCATCGACTGGTGGCTCGGCTACGCCGCCAAGCTGGCGCTGGTGCGCTACCGCCAGCGGCGCCAGCATATCCAGCACGAGCGGGAGCACGCCGAGCATCGCGGCCATCCGGTGAAGAAACACAAGCCCAAGCTGGACGCCAAATACTTCCGCTGGATGCGCCGGCTGGGCCCGCCCACGTTGCTGCTGTCCTGGCTGCCCGCTATAGGTGATCCGTTGTGCACTTTAGCGGGGTGGTTGCGCCTGTCGTTCTGGCCCAGCCTCGGCTATATGGCGATCGGCAAGTTCTTCCGCTACCTTGTGATGACGGCCAGCCTGATGTGGATTCCAGACTCGTTCTGGCACGGCGTGGGGGAAGCGATTCGTCAATGGTTCTGACAGAACCGTCTCTTATGCCTTGTTGCGGTGCAGCGAAGCGGGCCGTTGCAGTACAATCGCGCTTCAATGAACGACAATCGCGCACTGTCCCCGTGCGCAGCAGGAAGCGGTCCCGCCATGAACGCCCCACTCGTGCTCGATGCCAAGCTCGCCGCACAGGACGCCCCCGCGCGCCTGCGCGAGATTCCCTATAACTACACGTCCTTTTCGGACCGTGAGATCGTTATCCGCCTGCTGGGCGAGGAAGCCTGGCGCATTCTGGATGAACTGCGTGGTGAGCGCCGCACTGGCCGCTCCGCGCGAATGCTGTACGAAGTGCTCGGCGACATCTGGGTCGTACGGCGCAACCCGTACCTCCAGGACGACCTGCTCGAGAACCCCAAGCGCCGCCAGATGCTGGTCAGCGCGCTGCATCACCGCCTGAGCGAGATCGAGAAGCGCCGCGCCGCCGACCGTGCCGAGCACGCCGAGCCGGCCGCCGAGGATCGCTCGCACCGGGTGGAGCAGCTGGTGGCCTTCGCCAAGCAGGCCATCGAGTCGTTCAAGCAGGAATTCGCCGACGCCTACGACCTGCGCAAGCGCGCGCAGCGCGTGCTGGGCAAGGTCACGCAGAAAGACAACATCAAGTTCGACGGGCTGTCGCGCGTCTCGCACGTGACCGACGCCACCGACTGGCGCGTGGAATACCCGTTCGTCGTGCTGACTCCGGACAGCGAGGAAGAGATCGCCGGGCTGGTGAAGGGCTGCTTCGAACTCGGCCTGACCATCATCCCGCGTGGGGGCGGCACCGGCTACACCGGCGGCGCCGTGCCGCTGACGCCGTTCTCGGCCGTCATCAACACCGAGAAGCTCGAGGAGCTGGGCCTGGTCGAGCAGACCGACCTGCCCGGCGTGGACCACAAGGTGGCGACGATCTTCTCCGGCGCCGGCGTGGTCACGCGCCGCGTGGCGGACGCGGCCGACAAGGCCGGTCTCGTCTTCGCGGTGGACCCGACCTCGATCGATGCCTCGTGCATCGGCGGCAATGTGGCGATGAACGCCGGCGGCAAGAAGGCCGTGCTGTGGGGYACCGCGCTCGACAACCTGGCCTGGTGGCGCATGGTCGATCCCGAGGGCAACTGGCTCGAGATCACGCGCCTGGACCACAACCTCGGCAAGATTCACGACGTGCCCGTGGCCACCTTCGAACTGAAGTGGTCGGACGGCAACCGCGCGCCGGGCGACAAGGTGCTGCGCACCGAGACGCTGGCCATCGAGGGCCGCAAGTTCCGCAAGGAAGGGCTGGGCAAGGACGTCACGGACAAGTTCCTGGCCGGCCTGCCCGGCGTGCAGAAGGAAGGCTGCGACGGCATCATCACCAGCGCGCGCTGGATCCTGCACCGCATGCCCAAGCACGTGCGCACGGTCTGCCTGGAGTTCTTCGGCCAGCCGCGCGACGCGATTCCGAGCATCGTCGAGATCAAGGATTACCTGGACGGCGAGTCCAAGCGCGAAGGYGGCGCCATCCTGGCCGGCCTGGAGCACCTGGACGAGCGCTACCTGCGCGCCGTGGGCTACGCCACCAAGAGCCGCCGCAACGCCTTCCCGAAGATGGTGCTGATCGGTGACATCGTCGGCGACGACGAGGACGCCGTGGCGCGCGCCACCTCGGAAGTGATCCGCATGGCCAACGGCAAGAGCGGCGAAGGCTTCGTCGCGGTGAGCCCGGAGGCCCGCAAGAAGTTCTGGCTCGACCGCTCGCGCACGGCCGCCATCGCCCGCCACACCAACGCCTTCAAGATCAACGAGGACGTGGTGATTCCGCTGCCGCGGATGGGCGAGTACACCGACGGCATCGAGCGCATCAACATCGAACTGTCGATCAAGAACAAGCTCAAGCTGGCCGACGAGCTGGAAGCGTTCTTCGCGCGCGGCAACCTGCCACTGGGCCGCAGCGACGACGCGAACGAGATTCCGAGCGCCGAACTGCTGGAAGACCGGGTTGCACACGCGCTGACGCTGCTGCGCGAGGTGCGCGCGCGCTGGCGCTACCTGCAGGACCACCTGGACGTGCCGCTGGCCACCGCGCGTGCCGCGCTGATCGGTCACGGCCTGGGCCTGCTCGGCCCGGCGTTCGAGGAGCGCCTGCACCAGCAGCCGGACGCGAACGTGTTCCACCTGCTGCAGGACCGCACCATCCGCGTGAGCTGGAAGAGCGAGGTCCGCGCCGAGCTGCGCAAGATCTTCAACGGCGGCGARTTCAAGCCGATCCTGGACGAGGCGCAGAAGATCCACAAGCAGGTSCTGCGCGGCCGCGTGTTCGTGGCGCTGCACATGCACGCCGGCGACGGCAACGTCCACACCAACCTCCCGGTGAACTCGGACGACTACGCCATGCTGCAGGACGCCCACCGCGCGGTGGCCCGCATCATGGCGCTGGCGCGCTCGCTGGACGGCGTGATCTCGGGCGAGCACGGCATCGGCATCACCAAGCTGGAGTTCCTGACCGAGGACGAGATCGGCGAGTTCCGCGCCTACAAGCAGCGCGTGGACCCGCAGGGCCGCTTCAACAAGGGCAAGCTGCTGCCGGGCGCCGACCTGCGCAACGCGTACACGCCGTCGTTCGGCCTGATGGGGCACGAGTCCATCATCATGCAGCAGAGCGACATCGGCGCGATTGCCGAAAGCGTGAAGGACTGCCTGCGCTGCGGCAAGTGCAAGCCGGTGTGCGCCACCCACGTGCCGCGCGCCAACCTGCTGTACAGCCCGCGCAACAAGATCCTGGCGACCTCGCTGCTGATCGAAGCCTTCCTGTACGAGGAACAGACGCGCCGGGGCGTGTCCATCAAGCACTGGGACGAGTTCTCGGACGTGGCCGACCACTGCACGGTCTGCCACAAGTGCGTGACGCCGTGCCCGGTGAAGATCGACTTCGGCGATGTGTCGATGAACATGCGCAACCTGCTGCGCAAGATGGGCCAGAAGAAGTTCAACCCGGGTACCGCGGCGTCGATGTTCTTCCTGAACGCGACCAACCCGCAGACCATCAACCTGACCCGCTCGGCAATGATCGGGCTCGGCTACAAGGCCCAGCGGCTCGGCAACGAGGTGCTGAAGAAGTTCGCCCGCAAGCAGACCCAGCACCCGCCGGCCACGGTCGGCAAGCCGCCGGTGCAGCAGCAGGTGATCCACTTCATCAACAAGAAGATGCCGGGCAACCTGCCCAAGAAGACGGCCCGCGCGCTGCTGGACATCGAGGACAACGAGATCGTGCCGATCATCCGCGACCCGAAGCTGACCACGGCCGAGAGCGAGGCGGTGTTCTACTTCCCGGGCTGCGGCTCGGAACGGCTGTTCTCGCAGGTGGGGCTGGCCACGCAGGCCATGCTGTGGCACGTGGGCGTGCAGACCGTGCTGCCGCCGGGCTACCTGTGCTGCGGCTATCCGCAGCGCGGCAACGGCCAGTACGACAAGGCCGAGAAGATGGTCAGCGACAACCGCGTGCTGTTCCACCGCGTGGCCAACACGCTGAACTACCTCGACATCAAGACCGTGGTGGTCAGCTGCGGCACGTGTTACGACCAGCTCGCCGGGTATGAATTCGACAAGATCTTCCCGGGGTGCCGCATCATCGACATCCACGAGTACCTGCTTGAGAAGGGCGTGAAGCTGGAAGGCGTGACCGGTACGCGCTACATGTACCACGACCCCTGCCACACCCCGATCAAGACRATGGACCCGACCAAGCTGGTCAATGACCTGATGGGCGGGAACGGCGGCAGCGGTGCGGGCAAGATCGAGAAGAACGAGCGTTGCTGTGGCGAATCCGGCACTTTGGCCGTGACGCGCCCGGACATCTCCACGCAGGTCCGCTTCCGCAAGGAAGAGGAAATGCGCAAGGGCGCCGACAAGCTGCGCACGGACGGCTTCACCGGCGACGTGAAGATCCTGACCAGCTGCCCGTCGTGCCTGCAGGGGCTGTCGCGCTACAACGAGGACGCCTCGGTGACGGCCGACTACATCGTGATCGAGATGGCCAAGCACCTGCTGGGCGAGAACTGGCTGCCCGAGTACGTGGCCCGCGCCAACGCCGGCGGCATCGAGCGCGTGCTGGTGTAAGGCAGCCAGCGGACTCCGGCGGATACCATGACGCGACTCCCCAACTGCCCCCTGTGCGAAGCCGATGGCGGCGAACTGGTCTGGATGGGGGATCGCGCGCGCGTGATCCTCGTCGAGCATGACCGGCATCCCGGCTTCTGCCGCATCGTCTGGAACGACCACGCCGCCGAGCTGACCGATCTGGACGATGCCGACCAGGCCTGGCTGATGCGGCTGGTGGCCCGGGTGGAGCGCACCGTGCGCGAGGTGATGACGCCGGACAAGGTCAACCTGGCCGCGTTCGGCAACATGGTGCCGCACCTGCACTGGCATATCATTCCGCGCTACCGCTGGGACACGCATTTCCCGGAGGCGATCTGGGCGGCGCCCCAGCGCGCGGCGGAGCCGGCGCGCATCGGCGAGCTGGCCCTGCGGCTGCCGACGCTGCGCACCGCGCTGGCCGTSATGCCSTCCGCTGACTGATTGTCTGACTGCGATAACAACCGAGCATGGCTGACTGACCGGAGGGCGGCACGGAACCCGCCACGCGGCGGCGACGTCTGACCTCCGTCGAACAACAACACGCCCGCTGGCCGGAACGGCGGCGGGCCACACCTGCGCCACCATGTCCTCCACTCCGTCGTCCGTCACCGTGCCCGGCCCGGCYGTCCCGGCCGAGGCTCTCAAGATCCAGAGCCGGCTGCGCCTGGCGGCCACCTGGGACCTGATCAAGCCCTACTGGAAATCCGAAGACCGCAAGGCGGGGCTGGGGCTGCTGCTCCTGGTCGTCGCGCTCAATCTCGGCATCGTCTATATCAACGTGCTGCTGACCGAGTGGAACCGGGTGTTCTACAACGCCCTGGAACAGCGCGACTTCGTCTCGTTCAAGGAACTGCTGCTGCGATTCTCGTGGATCGCGGCCTGTTTCATCGTGCTGGCGATCTCGCGCCAGTACTACCAGATGATGTTGCAGATGCGCTGGCGGACGTGGATGACCGGCGTCTTCATGCAGCGCTGGCTCGGCCATCAGGCGTACTACCGCATCGAACAGACCCATTCGACCGACAACCCCGACCAGCGTCTGGCCGACGACCTGCGCCAGTTCACCGACGGGGCGCTGACGCTCTCCATGGGGCTGCTGAACTCGGTGGTCACGCTGGTGTCGTTCATCGGCATTCTCTGGGTGGTGTCGGGGCCGATCAGCTTCGTGCTGGGCGGCACCGAACTGACGATTCCCGGCTACATGGTCTGGTTCGCCGCCGGCTACGCGGTGATCGGCTCGCTGATTGCCCACTTCGTGGGCCGGCCGCTGATCGGCCTGTCCTTCCAGCAGGAGCAGTACGAAGCTAACTTCCGTTTCATGCTGGTGCGCCTGCGCGAGAATAGCGAGCCGGTGGCGCTGTACCGCGGCGAACCGACCGAGCAGGCCGGCCTGCGGGCCCGCTTCGAACGGATCCGGGCGAACTGGAACCAGCTGATGCGCTACACGCGGCGGCTGACCTTCGTGAACTCGGGCTACGGCCAGTTCGCGATCATCTTCCCGCTGCTGGTGGCCGCGCCGCGCTATTTCTCCGGCAAGCTCACGCTGGGCGGGCTGATGCAGATCAATTCCGCCTTCGGGCAGGTGCAGGGCGCGCTGTCCTGGTTCGTGGACAGCTACGCCACGCTGGTCGGCTGGAAGGCCGCCGCCAACCGTCTGATCGACTTCCAGGACGCCATCCGCGTGGCCGAGCGCCARGACCTGACGCACGAGGGCCCGGGCGACATCGAGGTGGTGGTGGCCGAGGGCCAGGACGGCATCGACCTGACCGGCCTCGCGCTGGCGCTGCCGGTGCGCGGCGGCAAGAGCCCGGACGAGGAGGGCGTGGATCCGCAACATCCGGCCCACCCGCGCCAGCGGCCGCTGGTGGCGCCGTTCTCGCTGTCCATCGGGCAGGGCGAGCGGTGGCTGGTCAGCGGGCCGTCCGGCTGCGGCAAGAGCGTGCTGTTCCGCGCGCTGGCCGGGATCTGGCCTTACGGCCACGGCCGCATCGCGGTGCCGGGCAAGCGCATGCTGTTCCTGCCGCAGCGCAGCTACCTGCCGATCGGCACGCTGGCCGATGCGCTGGCCTACCCGGACGCCGGCACGGCGCACTCGTGCGAGACGCTGCAACAGGTGCTGCGCCAGGCCCGGCTGGCCATGCTGGCGAACCAGCTCGATGTRTTCGACAACTGGTCGCTGCGCCTGTCGCCGGGCGAGCAGCAACGGCTGGCCTTCGCCCGCGCGCTGCTCCAGAAGCCCGATTTCCTGTTCCTGGACGAGGCCACGGCGGCGCTCGACGAGGAAACCGAGGCTGCCATGTACCAGCTGATGGTCGATAGCCTGCCGGACGCCACCATCGTCAGCATCGCCCACCGCAGCACCGTGGCCGCCTTCCATGACCGGCGGCTGCGCTACCTCCCCGTGGCGCCGACCGGCGCGCGCGACGAAAGCGGTGCCGGACCCCAGGATGGGCAAGGCATGGGGGGTGGAGTAAGCTATCGGGTCGTACAAGACACATCGGACGCGCTCCCCGCGTGACCCTACTATGGCTGGCCTAGAGAAAGACACCCCCCATCCCACCGCGCTGACCGTGCATACACAGTCGCGCGTGCTGGAAATCGGCTTCGACAATGGCCGCGCGTGGCGCCTGCCGTTCGAGCTGCTGCGCGTCTATTCGCCGTCCGCCGAGGTCCAGGGCCATGGCCCGGGCCAGGAAACGCTCCAGACCGGCAAGCGCGAGGTGGGCATCGCGGCGGTGGAGCCCGTGGGCAACTACGCGATCCTGATCCGCTTCGACGACGGCCACGACACCGGCATCTACTCGTGGGAGCTGCTGTATCGCCTGGGCGACCAGCAGGAAGCGCTGTGGAACGACTACCTGAAGCGGCTCGAAGCCGCCGGCGTCGACCGCGATGCGCCGATGGTGGCCGGCGGCGGCCATGCCTGCGGCCACCACCACTGATCCCCGTCTATATATATCCGCACCTGGAGTACCAGACATGAGCGAGACCCACTTCGGGTTCGAGAAAGTCGACGAAACGGATAAGGCCGGCAAGGTAGCTGGCGTGTTCCATTCGGTCGCRAGCAAGTACGACGTGATGAACGACCTGATGTCCGGCGGCATGCACCGGCTTTGGAAGATGTTCACCATCGCCCAGGCCAATGTGCGCCCGGGCCAGAAGGTGCTCGACATCGCCGGCGGCACGGGCGACCTGGCCAAGGCTTTCGCGAAGCGGGCCGGCCCGACCGGCGAGGTCTGGCTGACAGACATCAACGAATCCATGCTGCGCGTGGGCCGCGACCGCCTGCTCGACAAGGGCGTGGTGACCCCGGTGGCGCTGTGCGACGCCGAGCGGATTCCCTTTCCGGACAACTACTTCGACCTCGTCACGGTGGCGTTCGGGCTGCGTAACATGACCCACAAGGACCGCGCGCTGGCCGAGATGCGCCGCGTGGTGAAGCCGGGCGGCAAGGTCATGGTCCTGGAATTCTCCAAAGTCTGGAAGCCGCTGGAAAAGGCCTACGATGTTTACTCGTTCAAGGTATTGCCGTGGCTGGGCGAGCGGGTGGCTGGGGATGCCCCGAGCTATCGCTATCTCGCAGAATCGATCAGAATGCATCCAGACCAGGGTTCACTTGTACGCTTGATGGAACATGCGGGGCTCGAGAAGGTCGAATACTACAATCTGACGGGCGGAGTGGTGGCGCTCCACGTCGGGCGTAAGTACTAATTCGCCATGTTCGGCCTTGGATGGCCGAAACTGACAGGGGATCGCAGAAAATGTCTTCTTTTCGTGGAAAATTCCTCGCCGCGTCGCTGATCGCGACGCTGGCGCTGGGGGTCGCACTGGACGCCAATGCCAAGCGGCTGGGCGGCTCGCGCAGTGTTGGCAAGCAGTCGTCCTCCGTGACGCAGCAACGTCAGCAGGCGCCGGCCCAGCAATCGCCGACGCAGCAACCGGCCCAACAGCCCAACCAGGCGGCACCGGCCACGGCTGGCGCGGCCGGCGGTGCGGCGGCTGCTGCACCCAAGCGTAACTGGGGCGGCATGCTCGGCGGCCTGGCGGCTGGTCTGGGTCTTGGCTACCTGCTCTCGCACTTCGGTCTGGGCGGTGCGGCTGCCAGCTTCCTGTCGAATCTGATCCTGATCGGCGGTATCGCGCTGCTGGCCTTCTGGCTGATCCGCAAGTTCCGCGGAGGCGCAGCGCGCCGCCAGCAACCGGCCTACGCCGGCATGGGCAATCAGGGCAACCAGGGTGGTTTCGGTGGCAACGACCTGTCGCGCACTGCCGAGCCGACCTTCCGTCAGGCCGAGCAACCCGCGCAACCTGCCGCCTACGGCGGCGCGGCGGCCAACCCGGTGATGGGTGGCGCTGCCGCCGGCGCCGTGGCTGCTGCACCGCAGCAACCGTGGGGCGTGCCGGCCGACTTCGACACCGAAGCCTTCCTGCGCAATGCCAAGGTTCACTATGTGCGCCTGCAGGCCGCGTGGGACGCCGGCAATCTCGACGACATCCGCGAGTTCACCACGCCGGAAATGTTCGCCGAGATCAAGATGGATCTGGCCGAGCGCGGCGCCGAGGTCAACAAGACCGACGTCGTGACGCTGGATGCCCAACTGCTGGGCATCGAGGACACCCCGACGCAGCACGTTGCCAGCGTGCGTTTCGCCGGCATGATCCGCGAGCGCGCGGGCGAGCCGGCCCAGCCGTTCGCCGAGGTCTGGAACCTGGCCAAGGCCACCGCCGGCAACGGTGGCTGGCTGCTGGCCGGCATTCAGCAGGAGTCCTGAGCGTAATCTCCCCGCCGCTTCCACGGATGCGGCGGGCGAGTAGCTTAGAATGGAGGCCCACGCGTGCGTGGGCCTTTTTTGTTGCCCGACTACCGCAAACCGCTCGCCATGAACGCCTTGCCTTCCCCGCTGGCCGCGCCGATCGTTGCCGCCCTCAATCACCTGATCGAACAGGAGCCGTGGGCCTGCGCGCTGCTGTCGCCCTTTGCCGGCCGCGTGATCCGCTTCGATGCCGCCGCCTTTGCGCTAGCGCTGAAGGTGACCGAACACGGCTGCATCGAGCAGGCCACGGTGGCCGAGGCGCCGGCCGTGACCTTGCTGGTGCCGTTGCAGCAATGGCCGCTGGTGGTGGCCGACGTGGCCGAGGGCGGGCAGGCCGCCGCGATGCGCCATGTGCGGATCGAAGGCGACGCGGAACTGGCCAACGCCGTGTCCACGCTGGCCCGCAGCCTGCGCTGGGACGCCGCCGAAGACTTGTCGCGCGCGCTGCGCGGCGTGATGGGCGGCCCGGTCAGTGACAGCGTGGCGCAGCGCGTGGTCGATGGCGCACGCCAGGTCCACGACAACGCCACCCGCGTGGGCCGCGCCCTGCTCGACAATGTGACGGAATACCTACTCGACGAACAACCGACCCTCGTACGCCACGCGGCGCTGGACGGCTTTGCCGATGACGTGGCGCGGCTGCGCGACGACCTCGAACGGCTGGAAAAGCGGCTGGAACGGCTGGAACGCCAGCCGGCCGCGCCGGGCAAGCTGCCGTCCGCCCACCGTTGATGGCCCGGCCGTCGTCCTCCCTCCCTTTTGCCTGCGCCGCCGCCTGCGCGCGCGGCGTGCCTCCGCACCGTAAAGAACCCGCATGACCCGCCTTCTGCGTCTCTGCAAGATCGTCTTTGTCATCCTGTATTACGGGCTCGATGAACTCGTGCTGTCCGGCTTCAAGAGCCGGCGCATCAAGCTGCTGGTGAAGGTCATCACCATCGGCCGCAAGCTCGAGCAGCCGCGCGGCGTGCGCCTGCGGATGGCGCTGACCACGCTCGGGCCGATCTTCGTCAAGTTCGGCCAGGTGTTGTCCACCCGCCGCGACCTGATGCCGCCCGACATCGCCGACGAACTGGCGATGCTCCAGGACCAGGTGCCGCCGTTCGACCCGGTGTTGGCCGTCAAGATCATCGAGAAGTCGCTCGGCCGGCCGCTTTCGGACTTGTTCGAGAATTTCGAGCACACGCCGGTGGCCAGCGCGTCCATCGCGCAGGTGCACTTCGCCACGCTGCGCGGCGGCCCGAACCATGGGCGTGAGGTGGCGGTGAAGGTGCTGCGGCCCGGCATGCTGCCCGTGATCGACAGCGACCTGGCCCTGATGCGCGACATGGCGACCTGGCTCGAGCGCGTCTGGGTGGATGGCCGCCGGCTCAAGCCGCGCGAGGTGGTGGCCGAGTTCGACAAGTACCTGCACGACGAACTCGACCTGATGATCGAGGCCGCCAACGCCAGCCAGTTGCGCCGCAACTTCATCGAGAGCGGGCTGCTGCTGGTGCCGGAAGTGTTCTGGGACTGGTGCACCAGCAACGTGTTCGTGATGGAGCGGATGCACGGCATCCCGATCTCGCGCATGGAGTCGCTGAAGGCGGCTGGCGTGGACATGCACCAGCTGGCCGAGGAGGGCGTGGAGATCTTCTTCACGCAGGTGTTCCGCGACGGCTTCTTCCACGCCGACATGCACCCCGGCAACATCCTCGTCTCGGTGCAGCCGGAGACGTTCGGGCGCTATATCGCGCTGGACTTCGGCATCGTCGGCGCGCTGTCCGAGTTCGACAAGAACTACCTCGCGCAGAACTTCATCGCATTTTTCCGACGCGACTACCACCGTGTGGCGCTGCTGCACGTGGAATCGGGCTGGGTGCCGGCCGAGACGCGCGTGGAGGAGCTGGAGTCCGCCGTGCGCGCCTGCTGCGAGCCGTACTTCGACAAACCGCTGCGCGAGATCTCGCTCGGCATGGTGCTGATGCGGCTGTTCCAGACCTCGCGGCGGTTCAACGTCGAGATCCAGCCGCAGCTGGTGCTGCTGCAGAAGACGCTGCTCAATATCGAGGGGCTGGGCCGGCAGCTCGACCCGGAACTCGACCTCTGGAAGACCGCCAAGCCGTTCCTCGAAAAGTGGATGTACGAGCAGGTGGGCTGGCAGGGCGCCTGGGAGCGGGTAAAGGTGGAGGCGCCGCAGTGGGCCAAGATGCTGCCTGACTTCCCGCGCCTGGCGCACCAGTTCCTGGAACGCCGCGCGCTGCAGAACAATGGCGAGCAGGAGCGGTTGCTGGCGCAGCTCGTGGTGGAGCAGCGGCGCACCAACCGTCGGCTGTCCACGGCGCTGATGCTGATCGGCGGCTTCCTGGCCGGCATCGTGCTGGTGCAGGCGCTGGCCTGGGCGGGCTACTGGTAAGCCTCGGACGCACGCCATGCCGAATCCCCCGAAACGCGAATTCGAGAGCCGCAACGCCGCCGACGCGGCGTTCTGGGACGAGCGCTTTGCGCGGCAATTCACGCCTTGGGACGCTCAGGGCGTGCCGGCCGAGTTCGAGGCGTTCGCTGCCGGATTGACGCCGTGCCCGACCCTGGTGCCGGGCTGTGGCAACGGCTGGGAGGCCGGCTGGCTCCACGCGCGCGGCTGGCCGGTGACGGCGATCGACTTCTCCGCCGAGGCGGTGGCGTCGGCGCGGCGGGCGCTCGGCGCCGCCGCCGTGGTGGTGCGGGAGGCCGATTTCTTCGCCTTCACGCCCGAGCCGCCCTGCCAACTGATCTACGAGCGCGCCTTCCTGTGCGCGCTGCCGCCGGCGCTGCGCCAGCCCTATGCCGACCGCGTAGCGGCACTGYTGCCACCGGGCGGATTGTTGGCCGGGTACTTCTATATAGGTGAGACGCGCGGCGGGCCCCCGTTCACCATGCCCCGCACCGAGCTGGACGGGCTGCTGGCGCCGGCCTTCGATCTGGTGGAGGACCGTCCGTCCGCCGCGCCGCTGCCGGTCTTCGCGGCCGGCCAGGAGCGCTGGCAGGTCTGGCGCCGGCGCGCCTGAAGCGAACCTGATCCGATCCAGATTCGACCCCGAGCCGTTTCCAAGTCGTCCATGCGGCGCTTCCCGCACCGGCGTGGGGAATTCGCCGCGCCCGGGGATTTTTTTTCGACCCGTCGGGTCTGCATCGCTATAATCCGCCGGCATTTCTCCGCAACTTCGGAAATCTGGGATAGGGCAGCGGCATGCTGATCTGGTTCGTCATCATCTATTGGGTTATCTCGGTCGGCATTGGGCTGTGGGCGGCGCTGCGCGTCAAGGGCACCGCCGACTTCGCCGTGGCCGGCCGCAGCCTGCCGTTCTACATCGTCACCGCCACGGTGTTCGCCACCTGGTTCGGCTCCGAAACCGTGCTCGGCATCCCGGCCGTGTTCCTCAAGGAGGGGCTCTCCGGCGTGGTGTCCGACCCGTTCGGCTCCTCGCTCTGCCTGATCCTGGTGGGCCTGTTCTTCGCCCGGCCGCTGTACCGGATGAACCTGCTGACCATCGGCGACTACTATCACAACCGCTACGGGCGCGTGGCCGAAGTGCTGACCACGCTATGTATCGTGGCGTCCTACCTCGGCTGGGTGGCGGCGCAGATCAAGGCGCTGGGGCTGGTGTTCTATACGGTGTCCGACGGCGCGCTGTCGCAGGACGCCGGCATGATGATCGGCGCGGCCAGCGTGCTGGTCTACACGCTGTTCGGCGGCATGTGGTCGGTGGCGGTGACCGATTTCATCCAGATGATCATCATCGTGATCGGCATGCTCTATATCGGCTACGAGGTCAGCGGGCAGGCCGGCGGCGTGGCGGCGGTGGTGTCGCACGCGGCGGCGGCCGGGAAGTTCGAGTTCTGGCCGTCGCTGGACCTGATCCAGATCATTGGCTTCGCGGCGGCGCTGTTCACGATGATGCTGGGCTCGATTCCGCAGCAGGACGTGTTCCAGCGCGTGACCTCGTCGCGTACCGAGAAGATTGCCGGGCGCGCCTCGGTGCTGGGCGGCGTGCTGTACTTCTTCTTCGCSTTCATCCCGATGTTCCTGGCCTATTCGGCCACGATGATCGATCCCGGCATGGTCGAGAGGTACATCAACTCGGATTCGCAGCTGATCCTGCCGCAGCTGATCCTGACCCATGCGCCGATGTTCGCGCAGGTGATGTTCTTCGGTGCGCTGCTGTCGGCCATCAAGAGCTGCGCGTCGGCCACGCTGCTGGCGCCGTCCGTGACGTTCGCTGAGAACATCATGCGGCCGTACTTCCGCCRTCTGACCGACAAGCAGTTCCTGCGCGTGATGCAGGCCGTGGTGCTGGTCTTCACGACGCTGGTGACGCTGTTCGCGCTGAATTCGCACCTGTCGATCTTCCACATGGTGGAAAACGCATACAAGGTGACGCTGGTGTCGTCCTTCGTGCCGCTGGCGTTCGGGCTGTTCTGGAAGCCGGCCACGCGACAGGGCGGGCTGGCCGCCATCCTGATGGGGCTGGCATCCTGGCTGACCTGCGAGGTGGCCTTCGCCGACGCCGCCGTGCCGCCGCAGATGGTGGGGCTGATGTTCTCGATCAGCGGCATGGTGTTCGGCTCGCTGCTGCCGCAATGGATCAGCGAGCGACCGGGCGTCAAGGAAGTGCATATTGCGTAACTTCCAAGCCTGAAACCGGGTCCGGCACCCCGGCGGCGCCGGTAAAACGGGCCSCAGGCGCCTCATRGGCKACCTGAGGCGCCCGGAATGGCCTCTTTTCCCGGCRGTGGACCGGCCGCCGACAGTTTATAATCCGAGGCTTTGCATCGCCGTGCGGGTGTTTTTCCGCGAATTGCCATTGCAAATGGCCTCCGGCGCTGCCACCTGTTGTTCCCAATCCAGATTTCCGCGAAAAGAACCATCATGCCGATCTATGCCTACCGTTGCGACGCCTGCGGCCACGGGCGCGATGTGCTGCAGAAAATGAGCGATGCCCCGCTCACGGACTGCCCATCCTGCGGCGCTGCCGGGTCCTTCAAGAAACAACTGACCGCCGCCGGCTTCCAGCTCAAGGGCTCGGGCTGGTACGTCACGGACTTCCGTGGCGGCAACAGCGGCAACAAGGGCGCCAGCGCGCCAGCGGCTACGGGCGGTGCGGCGGCATCGGCCCCGGCGGCCTCGGGCGGTGACTCGTCTGGTTCGTCGGCTTCGTCGTCGTCCACGTCCACGTCTTCGACGCCTTCCGCCCCGGCGGGCGGCAGCGCCAGCGCCTGACCCTCATGGCCAAAACCGTGGTTGCCAAGAAAACCTCCGCCCTCAAGACCTGGTTCCTGACCGGGCTGCTCGTGCTGGTGCCGCTCGGCATCACGCTGTGGGTGCTCAATTTGATCATCGGCACGATGGACCAGAGCATGGCCYTGCTGCCGGTGGCGTGGCAGCCCGAGAACCTGTTCGGGCGCCGCATTCCAGGTCTTGGCGCCATCCTGACGCTGCTGTTCATCCTGCTGGTGGGCGTGCTCGCGCACAACTTCATCGGCCAACGGCTGGTGCGCTGGTGGGAAATGCTGCTCGGCCGCATTCCCGTGGTGGGCCCCATCTACACCAGCGTGAAGCAGGTCTCGGACACGCTGCTGTCGTCGTCCGGCAACGCATTCCGCAAGGCGCTGCTGGTGCAGTATCCGCGCGAGGGGTCGTGGACCATCGCGTTTCTGACCGGCCGGCCCGGCGGAGACGTGCAGAATCACCTCCAGGGCGAATACGTCAGCGTCTACGTGCCGACCACGCCGAATCCGACCTCGGGCTTCTTCCTGATGATGCCCAAGGCCGACACCATCGAACTCGACATGACCGTCGACGCCGCGCTCAAGTACATCGTCTCGATGGGCGTCGTGGCGCCGACGGAGCTGCCCCGCAAGTCCGGCACGTCGGGCCGTCCGGCGGATGCGGCCGAGGCCGCGGACACCGCTGAAGAGGCGGTTGCGGTCGCCGACTCGAACTCTACTCATTGAATTGCGCGCGGGCCGCCTCGCGGCCGCGCATTACCGGGAATTTCTCCTATGTCCTCCATGCGTACTCACTACTGCGGTCTGGTGACCGAACAACTGATCGGCCAGGAAGTGGCCCTGACCGGCTGGGTACAGCGCCGGCGTGACCACGGCGGCGTGATCTTCGTCGATCTGCGAGACCGCGAGGGCCTGGTGCAGGTGGTTTGCGATCCGGATCGCCCGGAGATGTTCAAGGCCGCCGAAGAGATCCGCAACGAGTTCTGCATCCGCATCACTGGCAAGGTGCGTCCGCGCCCGGCCGGCACGGAGAACGCCAACCTGACCTCGGGCAAGATCGAGGTGCTGTGCCATGAGCTGAGCGTGCTGAACCCGTCGGTCACGCCCCCGTTCCAGCTGGACGACGACAACCTGTCGGAAACCACCCGCCTGACGCACCGCGTGCTGGACCTGCGCCGCCCGCAGATGCAGTACAACCTGCGCCTGCGCTACAAGGTGGCCATGGAAGTGCGCAAGTACCTGGACGCCCAGGGCTTCATCGACATCGAAACGCCGATGCTGGGCAAGAGCACGCCGGAAGGCGCGCGCGACTACCTGGTGCCGTCGCGCACGAACCCGGGCCATTTCTTCGCGCTGCCGCAATCGCCACAGATCTTCAAGCAGATGCTGATGGTCTCGGGCTTCGACCGCTACTACCAGATCACCAAGTGCTTCCGCGACGAGGACCTGCGCGCTGAYCGCCAGCCCGAATTCACGCAGATCGACTGCGAGACGTCGTTCCTGACCGAGCAGGAGATCCGCGACCTGTTCGAGGACATGATGCGCACCGTGTTCAAGAACGCCATCAACGTGGACCTGGACGCCGCGTTCCCGGTGATGGAGTACCGCGAGGCCATGGCCCGCTTCGGCTCGGACAAGCCGGACCTGCGCGTGAAGCTCGAATTCACCGAGCTGACCGACGTGATGAAGGACGTCGACTTCAAGGTGTTCTCGGGCCCGGCCAACAGCGACAACGGTCGCGTGGTGGGTCTGCGCGTGCCGGGCGGCGGTTCGATCTCGCGTGGCGAAATCGACGCCTACACCCAGTTCGTCGGCATCTACGGCGCCAAGGGYCTGGCCTGGATCAAGGTCAACGAAGTGGCCAAGGGCCGCGACGGCCTGCAATCGCCGATCGTCAAGAACCTGCATGACGCCGCGATTGCCGAGATCCTGAAGCGCACCGGCGCCCAGGACGGCGACATCATCTTCTTCGGCGCCGACAAGGCCAAGGTCGTGAACGACGCCATCGGCGGCCTGCGCCTGAAGATCGGCCATTCCGAATTCGGCAAGTCCAGCGGCCTGTTCGAGGACGTGTGGAAGCCGCTGTGGGTGATCGACTTCCCGATGTTCGAGTACGACGAGGAAGACGCGCGCTGGGTGGCCATGCACCACCCGTTCACGAGCCCGAAGGACGAGCACCTGCAGTACCTGGAAACCGATCCGGGCAAGTGCATCGCCAAGGCGTACGACATGGTGCTGAACGGCTGGGAAATGGGCGGCGGTTCGGTCCGTATCTACCGCGAGGACGTGCAGAGCAAGGTGTTCCGCGCGCTGAAGATCGGCGAGGAAGAGGCACGGGCCAAGTTCGGCTACCTGCTGGATGCGCTGCAATACGGCGCGCCGCCGCACGGCGGACTGGCATTCGGCCTCGACCGTATCGTGACGATGATGGCCGGCGCCGATTCGATCCGCGACGTGATCGCCTTCCCGAAGACCCAGCGTGCACAGGATCTGCTGACGCAGGCCCCGTCGGCGGTGGACGAGAAGCAGCTGCGGGAACTGCATATTCGGCTGCGGGCGCAGGAGGCCAAGACTACGGTTTGAGTTTTTTGACCGGGGTGTTGATGAGGGGTGCCAGCCTTGGGGTGGTGCCCCTTTTGTTTTTGGGGTGGTGATTGTGGGCAACGGCCACCATCGCAACAACAGAAACAACCGCGGCCGAACGAACCCATTAGCACCAAATCCGCCAACAATCTCGTTTCCATTTGTTACGAATAGGAACGAAGCCTCCCGCAACAATGTCTCCCTAGGTTGAAAAACCCATAATCAACCGCGCCGTCTGGGAGGACGAATCTGTGAACCTCGATATCGAACAAATCCGCCAGTTCCTGCAGGCGCATGCGGAGACCATCCTGACGTGGCTGGTGGCCGGCCTGGTGATGATGTTGCTGGCGAAATTCGAGCTGCGCCGCGCGGTGCGCAAGTCGGCGCAGGCGATGTCCGAGTCAGTGGCGACCACGGTGGCCGCGTGCGTGCCCGACATCGCCCATGCGGCGCAAACGGCGCATCCCGTGGCTGTGGATCCCGATGGCGCCGAGCCTGTCACTGCCCAGCGCGCAGATGCGCTGCGTCGCCTGTCGCTCGATACCGTGGCGACCGTCATGGCTCGTGGGCGATGGCTTGAGGATGTCGGCAACCTGCGTCTGGCCGAGGACGCGCTACTGACCGGCCGGCGTGCCGGTGGCGCGGACCCGCTGCTGGTCGTCGCCCCGCAACCGGTCGTGCAGGCCTACCTGACCGCTCAGCGTACGTTCGAGGATGAAGCCGCCCGGCTCCAGACCCATCGCCGCGAGGCGCTGACGCTTCAGGAGGCGCTCCAGGCGCTAGTGGCGGAAGCCGCCCATGTCGAACAGGAAACCGCCAGCATCGTGATGCGCTTCGAGCAGGTCAACGCCCAGGCCGCGCAAGGCGTGGAAGCGGGCGATTACCAGCGCTTCCTGATCCAGAAGTACAACCAGCTGGGTCAGCGCGAGAAGGACATTGGGCAGGAACGTGCCGAGCTGGCCGCGCAACTGCGCGAGAGCACCGATGCGTTGGCCGAGCATGCCCACGTGGCCTCGCAGCGCTACACGCAGGCGCTGGCGCCGCTGATGCAGCAACTGCGTTCTGCGTGGGGCCATGGCGATTCGCCGGACGTCTTCGAGACCTGGCTGCGCCACGCCAAGCCGGAAGACGGGATGCCGGCACCTGCCGCCGATCGCTCGGCGGCCTGAGCGGAGGGGTTTGCGCTATCCTTGGGTTTGTCCTTCCAACGCGCCCCATGCCCTACAAGATTCCCGAATCGGTGCTGGTTGTCATCTACACGCCAGACCTGCAAGTCCTGCTGATCGAGCGCGCCGACCGGCCCGGCTTCTGGCAGTCGGTCACCGGCAGCCTGGACGCCGAGGACGARCCGCTGCCAGTGACCGCCGCCCGCGAGGTGGCCGAGGAAACCGGCATCATCGCCAGCGCGCATAGCCTGACCGACTGGCAACACACCATCACGTACGACATCTACCCCCAGTGGCGCCACCGCTACGCGCCCGGGGTGGCACGCAACACCGAGCACTGGTTCGGGCTGTGCGTGCCCGCACCTCTTAATGTGACGCTGGCGCCRCGTGARCAYCTGCGCTACGCGTGGCTGCCCTGGCAGGAAGCCGCCGAGCGCTGCTTTTCCAGCAGCAATGCGGAAGCGGTGCGCCAGCTGGCCTGGCGGGCGGCGGCGGGGCTCGACGTCACCTCGGGAGCGGCATGATGAAGCTGCGCGTGGTCACGTACAACATCCACAAGGGCGTGAAGGGGTTCAGCGGGAAGCCGCGCATCCAGAATGTACGCACCGGCCTGCAGACCATGAACGCGGACATCGTCTTCCTGCAGGAAGTCCAGGACCGCAACGACCGGCTGGTCGCCGCCGAGTTGTTCGACCCTGACCACACCCAGCTCAACTATCTGGCCACCGACGCCTATCCGCATTCGGTCTACGGCCGCAACGCGGTCTACGATCACGGCCATCACGGCAACGCGATCCTGTCCCGGCATCCGATCCTGATGTCGGAAAATCTCGATATCTCCGATCACCGCTTCGAGCAGCGCGGCCTGTTGCACGCGGTGGCGGACATCAACGGCGTGGAGGCGCACCTGATCTGCGTGCATTTCGGCTTGTTCGCGCGCAGCCGGGCGCGGCAGGCGAGCGCGCTGGTGGAGCGTGTGCGCGCCGTGGTGCCGGCCGATGCGCCGCTGGTCATCGCCGGCGATTTCAACGACTGGAACCATCGGCTGGACGCCCAGATCTGCAACACGCTCAACGCGGTGGAGTCGGCGCACGCCAAGAGCGGGCGTATCCACACGTTTCCGAGCCATATGCCGTGGTGGCAGCTGGATCGGATCTACGTACGGGGATTCGAGATCGAGCGCACCCAGGCGCTGACCGGCCGCGAATGGGCCGAGCGTTCGGACCATGTGCCGCTGGTGGCGGAGCTGGCCCGCCGGGTGGCGATTCCCGAGGCGTAGTGCCCCGGGGTTACAGGCTGATGAGGGCGGTGCGGATCCAGTGGTAGATGGCGTCTGGATCGGCGAGGTCGAGTACCGGCAGCGCCGTTTGCGTGGCAACTTCGGCCGGCGCGTCGGTCGCCACGGCGACCACGCCGGGTACGTCGCGCCAGAGCGGCGGCTTGCCGTGGGCGGGCCGATAGACCTCGAGCTTGGGGAAATCGCTCCATTTATAGCCTTCGACCAGCACCAGGTCGGTCTCGGGCGGCAGCACGGCCAGCGCCTCGCTGATCTCGGGCGACGGCTTCGATTCCGGGTAGTGGCGCATCAGCGTCAGGTGACGCGCCCGGCGATGCCGAATACCTTCACAATTCTTTCCGTTTTCCGCCACACAATGGCCCGACAATAGCAGAGTTGGCCAGGGCGATGTGCAGGAGCCGCCCGTTATCCGATAATCAAGCCATGTCACGGATCTACGACCGGGTCGACCGCCCCACACCTGCCTCGACGCCCCAGGCTCCGGCGCCGCCCATTCCCCCCAAGGCAGCGCCGGCTGGCGCCGCCCTTCGCACGCCGCTGCTGCGCTGGGGCCGCCGGCGCGGCAATCCGGTGCCCGGCAATGCCGTGGAACTGCTGCGCAATGGCGAAACCTTCTTCCCCGCCCTGATCGCCGCCATCGGCGCGGCCACCCGCCACGTCGTGCTGGAGACCTATATCTATGCCGATGATGGGGTAGGCCAGCGCGTCAGCGAGGCGCTGATCGCTGCAGCGCAGCGAGGCGTGGACGTACGGCTGGTGGTCGATGGCTTCGGCGCCGGCGACATGCCCGAAGCCCTGCAACAGCGCCTCCGGGCCGGCGGGGTGAAGCTCGAGATCTACCGGCCACTGCGCGGCTTCAAGTTCGCGCGCCGGCATCTGCGCCGGCTCCACCGCAAGATGGCCGTGATCGACGACAGCGTGGCGTTCGTCGGCGGCATCAATATCATCGACGATCACAACCACGGCCCGCTCGATCTGCCCGAGCTCGGCCCGCGCTACGACTTCGCGGTGCGCGTGTCCGGGCCCCTGGTGGCGCAGATCGCGCTGGCGTCGGCGCGGCTCTGGTTCCGCATCGCCCAGCGCCGCGGCCTGCGCGAGACCGCCGAGGCCTTCGCCGAGGTGGAGACGCTGACCACGGCCGCCCGCCAGGCGCGGCGCAACGTGCAGCCGGGCGGCGTGCCGGCCGCGTTGCTGCTGCGCGACAACCTGCGCAACCGCCGSACGATCGAGCGCGAGTACCTCTACGCGCTGGGCGCGGCGCGGCACGAYGTGATCCTCGCCAACGCCTACTTCCTGCCGGGCCACAAGATGCGCCGCGCGCTGCTGGCCTGCCGCGAGCGCGGCGTGCGGGTGCGGCTGCTGCTCCAGGGGGTGGTCGAGTACCGGCTCCAGCATTTCGCCACGCACGCGCTCTACGCCACGCTGCTCGAGGCGGGCGTGGAGATCTACGAATACGAGGCGAGCTTCCTGCACGCGAAGGTCGCCGTGGTCGACGATACCTGGGCRACGGTCGGCTCGAGCAATATGGACCCGTTCAGCCTGCTGCTGGCGCGCGAGGCCAACGTGGCCGTCTACGACACCCACTTCGCGAACGACCTGCGCGGGCACCTGGAACGGGCCATGGCGCAGCGCAGCGCGCGCGTGGTGCCGGAGGCGCACGCGGGCCTGCCGCGCCTGCGGCGGTTTGCCAACTGGGCGGCCTACTATGTGTTGCGCGTCGGCGTCGTCATCGCCGGGGTGACGGGGCGGTACTGAATGCCTCGACGCATGGCCGCGCGCGTGGCGTTACCATGCTGCCCTGCCGCACGCGCCATCCCGCGCGCGCTGGTGCCGKGCGGTTTTAAGCCGTTGCTGCAATGCGTGGTCAACGCAGGGCCSGCACCGTCTGTTTAGAAACCCCGGTCTAATTAATTGCTTGATGCCAAACGGCCTCGCCAGAATAATCTGAACGACCGTTCTTTTTTGGCTTAGACTGCGTGCATTCGCGACTTGCCACGGCTTTACGGCAGCCGCAATGCCAGGTTCAAAGCAAAGTCAGGTCATAGGCAGCGCCCGGGAAGTGCGCTGCGAGAACGGAGAGAACACCATGCGACACCAGTCAGTCCGTCTTGAATCCGCCGCCGCACCCGCGCCCTTGCGCAAGGGTGAGATGACGCGCGTGGCGATTCTCGATGCCGCACTGGAATTGTCGTCCCGCGACGGGCTGGAAGGGCTGACCATCGGCCTCCTCGCGGAACGCATGCAGATGAGCAAGAGCGGCGTATTCGCGCATTTCGGTTCGCGCGAGGACCTGCAGGTGGAAGTGGTGCGCGAGTATCACCGCCGGTTCGAGCAGGAGGTGTTCTACCCCTCGCTGCACGAGCCACGCGGTCTGCCGCGCCTGTGGTCGATGGTGCGGCGCTGGATGGAAAAGCGCATCCAGGAAGTGACCACGGGCTGCATCTACATCAGCGGGGCGGTCGAGTACGACGATCGCGCGGAAAGCCCGGTGCGTGACGAGCTGGTCAAGAGCGTCACGATCTGGCGGGCCGCGCTGATGCGCGCGATCGACCAGGCCAAGGAAGAGGGGCACCTGCGCGCGGACTGCGATCCGCGCACGATGCTGTTCGAGATGTACAGCCTTGAACTAGGCTTGCATCACGACGCCCGTTTCCTGCGCCTGCCGGACAGCGCCGAACTTGCCATGGTCGCGCTCAACAAACTGATTCAGTCTTACCGAACCTGACGCCGCCCCCGGCAACGGTCTCGCCCCCTCCCTGCAGGCGGCGCGGCGCGTGCGTGTGGCGGCATCGCAAACCTCCAAGGAGTTTTTGATGGGCCAGTACACCGCACCGTTGCGCGACATGCAGTTCGTGCTCCATGAACTGCTCGGCGCAGAAGCCGAACTCAAGGCGATGCCGACGCACGCCGACATCGACGCGGACACCATCAACCAGGTTATCGAGGAAGCCGGCAAGTTCTGCGCCGACGTGGTCTTCCCGCTGAACCAGCCCGGCGACCGCGAGGGCTGCACCTACGAGGGCGACGGCGTGGTCCGCGCGCCCAAGGGCTTCAAGGAGGCCTACCAGCAGTACGTCGAAGCCGGCTGGCCGGCGCTGGCCTGCGACCCCGAGTTCGGCGGCCAGGGCCTGCCCATCATCATCAACAACGCGCTGTACGAGATGCTGAACTCGGCCGGCCAGGCGTGGACGATGTACCCGGGCCTCTCGCACGGCGCCTATGAGGCGCTGCATGCCCACGGCACGCCGGAGCTGAAGCAGACCTACGTGCCCAAGCTGGTGTCCGGCGTGTGGACCGGCACGATGTGCCTGACCGAGCCGCATTGCGGCACCGACCTCGGCATGCTGCGCAGCAAGGCCGAGCCGCAGGCCGATGGCTCCTACCTGATCTCGGGCACGAAGATCTTCATCTCGGCCGGCGAGCACGACCTGGCCGAGAACATCATTCACCTGGTGCTGGCCCGCCTGCCGGACGCCCCGCAAGGCACCAAGGGCATCTCGCTGTTCGTGGTACCGAAGTTCATCCCCGATGCCAGCGGCAACCCGGGCGAGCGCAACGGCATCAAGTGCGGCTCCATCGAACACAAGATGGGCATCCACGGCAACGCCACCTGCGTGATGAACCTGGACGGCGCGCGGGGCTGGCTCGTGGGCGAGGCGAACAAGGGCCTGAACGCGATGTTCGTGATGATGAACGCCGCGCGCCTGGGCGTGGGCGCCCAGGGCCTGGGCCTGACCGAGGTGGCGTACCAGAACTCGCTGGCCTACGCCAAGGACCGTCTGCAGATGCGCGCGCTGACCGGCCCGAAGGCGCCGGAGAAGCCGGCCGATCCGATCATCGTGCACCCGGACGTGCGCCGCATGCTGCTGACGCAGAAGGCCTACGTCGAAGGCGGCCGCGCGTTCAGCTACTGGACCGCGCTGCAGATCGACCGCGAGCTGTCGCACCCCGACGCCGCCGTGCGCAAGGAAGCCGGCGACCTCGTGGCGCTGCTGACGCCGGTGATCAAGGCCTTCCTGACCGACAACGCGTTCACCTCGACCAACGAGGGCATGCAGGTGTTCGGCGGCCACGGCTACATCGCCGAATGGGGCATGGAGCAGTACGTGCGCGACGCCCGCATCAACATGATCTACGAAGGCACCAACACGATCCAGGCGCTGGACCTGCTGGGCCGCAAGATCCTGGGCGACATGGGCGCCAAGCTGAAGGCGTTCGGCAAAATCGTGCAGGACTTCGTCGAGGAAGAGGGCACCAACGAGGCGATGCAGGAGTTCGTCAACCCGCTGGCCGACATCGGCGACAAGGTGCAGAAGCTGACCATGGAAATCGGCATGAAGGCCATGGGCAACCCGGACGAAGTGGGCGCGGCCGCCGTGCCGTACCTGCGCGTGGTGGGGCACCTGGTGTTCTCGTACTTCTGGGCCCGCATGGCCAAGCTCGCGCTCGAGAAGGAGGGCAGCGGCGACAAGTTCTACACCAGCAAGCTGGCCACGGCGCGGTTCTACTTCGCCAAGCTGCTGCCGGAAACCGCCGCGGAGATCCGCAAGGCGCGCGCCGGCTCGGCCACGCTGATGGCGCTGGACGCCGACCTGTTCTGATTTGCCGGCAGGCGCGCGCGGCCATCCGCCGCCGCGCCTGCCCGTACCTCACATCCTCTCAACGCTCACAGACTGAGGAGCGCGCATGTCCAATTTCATCGTCAAGAAAGTCGCCGTGCTGGGTGCCGGCGTCATGGGGGCGCAGATTGCCGCCCACCTGGTCAACGCCCGCGTGCCCGTGGTGCTGTTCGACCTGCCCGCCAAGGAAGGCCCCAAGAACGGCATCGCCCTGCGCGCCATCGAGAACCTGAAGAAGCTCTCGCCCGCGCCGCTCGGCATCAAGGACGAGGCCGGCCTGATCCGCGCCGCCAACTACGAGGACGACATCGCCCTGCTGGGCGAGTGCGACGTGGTGATCGAGGCCATCGCCGAGCGCATGGACTGGAAGCACGACCTCTACAAGAAGGTGGCCCCGCACCTCGCCCCGCATGCGATCTTCGCGACCAATACCTCGGGGCTGTCGATCACCGCGCTGTCGGATGGCTTCGACGCTGGCCTGAAGGCCCGCTTCTGTGGCGTGCACTTCTTCAACCCGCCGCGCTACATGCACCTGGTGGAGCTGATTCCGACGGCCACCACGCAGCCCGAGATCCTCGACCGCCTGGAAGCCTTCCTGACCACCACGCTCGGCAAGGGCGTGGTGCGCGCCAAGGACACGCCGAACTTCATCGCCAACCGCGTCGGCATTTTCTCGATCCTGGCCGTGTTCGCCGAGGCCGAGAAGTTCGGCATTCCGTTCGATGTCGTCGATGACCTGACCGGTTCCAAGCTGGGCCGCGCCAAGTCCGCCACGTTCCGCACCGCCGATGTGGTGGGCCTGGACACCATGGCGCACGTGATCAAGACGATGCAGGACAACCTGACCAACGACCCGTTCGCACCGGTCTACCAGACGCCGRCCGTGCTGAAGGGGCTGGTCGATGCGGGCGCGCTGGGCCAGAAGACMGGCGCCGGCTTCTACAAGAAGGAAGGCAAGGCGATCAAGGTGCTGGACGCCAAGACCGGCCAGTACGTGGAGTCGGGCAAGAAGGCCGACGAGATCGTGGTCCGCATGCTCAAGAAGGAGCCGGCGGAGCGCATCAAGCTGCTGCGCGAATCGACCAACCCGCAGGCGCAGTTCCTGTGGAGCGTCTTCCGCGACGTGTTCCACTACATCGCCGTCTACCTCGAACAGATCGCCGGTTCGGCGGCGGACGTGGACCTCGCCATCCGCTGGGGCTTCGGCTGGAACTCGGGCCCGTTCGAAGACTGGCAGGCCGCCGGCTGGAAGCAGGTGGCCGAGTGGGTCAAGGAAGATGTCGATGCAGGCAAGGCGCTGTCGAACGCCGCGTTGCCCGCCTGGGTGTTCAGCGGTGCCGTGGCCGAGAACCAGGGCGTGCATAGCGCCAAGGGTTCGTGGTCGCCGGCGACCAGTTCGTTCGTCCAGCGCGCCGAACTGCCGGTGTACCAGCGCCAGGTGTTCCGCGCAGCGCTGCGCGGCACCGACGCGGCCGATCCGCGCACGGCTGGCAAGACTGTCGAAGAGAACGATGCCGTGCGCATCTGGACCAGCGCCGGCGCCGACGACGTGCTGGTGGTGTCCTTCAAGAGCAAGATGAACACGATCGGGCCGGATGTCATCGACGGCCTGACGCGCGCCATCGACCTGGCCGAAGCCGGCTACAAGGGCCTGGTGGTGTGGCAGCCGACCTCGCTGCAACTGGGCGCGCCCGGCGGTCCGTTCTCGGCCGGCGCCAACCTCGAAGCTGCCATGCCCGCGTTCATGATGGGCGGCGCCAAGGGCATCGAGCCGTTCGTCAAGAAGTTCCAGGACGGCATGATGCGCGTGAAGTATTCGGCCGTGCCGGTGGTGGCGGCGGCGTCGGGCATCGCGCTCGGCGGTGGCTGCGAGCTGATGCTCCATTCGGCCAAGCGTGTGGCCGCGCTCGAAACCTACATCGGCCTCGTCGAAGTGGGCGTGGGCCTGGTCCCGGCCGGTGGCGGCCTCAAGGAGGCGGCACTGGCTGCCGCGCGCGCGGCGCAGGCGGCGGGCAGCACCAACTACCTGCAATTCCTGACCAACCGCTTCCAGGCGGCGGCGATGGCGAAGGTGTCCACCTCGGCGCTCGATGCGCAGCAGATTGGCTATCTGCAACCGACTGACACCATCGTCTTCAACGTCCACGAACTGCTGTACGTGGCGCAGAGCGAAGTGCGCGCGCTGGCCAACGCCGGCTACCGCGCCCCGGTGCCCGGCGCGCTGGTGCCGGTGGCGGGCCGCTCGGGCATCGCCACCATCCAGGCGTCGCTGGTCAACATGCGCGACGGCAACTTTATCTCGGCCCACGATTTCCTGATCGCCACGCGTATCGCCGAGGCCGTGTGCGGCGGCGACGTGGAAGCCGGCTCGCTGGTCAGCGAGGACTGGCTGCTGGCGCTGGAGCGCCGCGCGTTCATCGAGCTGCTCGGCACGGGCAAGACGCAGGAGCGCATCATGGGCATGCTGCAGACCGGCAAGCCGGTGCGCAACTAACAGGCCAGAATAGGAACCGACATCATGAAACAACTGCAAGACGCCTACATCGTCGCGGCCACCCGTTCGCCCATCGGCAAGGCCCCCAAGGGCGCGTTCCGGAACACCCGGCCTGACGACCTGCTCGCCATGATCCTGCGCGCTGCCGTGGCGCAGGTGCCCAATCTCGATCCGGCGCTGATCGAAGACGCCATCGTGGGCTGCGCCATCCCCGAAGCCCAGCAGGGCCTGAACGTGGCGCGCATCGGCGCGCTGCTCTCGGGCCTGCCAAACACCGTGGGCGGCATCACCGTGAACCGCTTCTGCGCCTCGGGCGTGTCGGCCGTGGCGATGGCCGCGGACCGCATCCGCGTGGGCGAGTCGGACGTGATGATCGCCGCCGGCGTGGAATCGATGAGCATGGTGCCGATGATGGGCAACACGCCGTCGATGTCGCCGTCGATCTTCACGCGCGATGAGAACGTCGGCATCGCCTACGGCATGGGCCTGACCGCCGAGAAGGTGGCGACCCAGTGGCAGGTCAGCCGCGAGGATCAGGACGCGTTCTCGCTGGCGTCGCACCAGAAGGCGATGGCCGCGCAGCAGGCCGGGGAGTTCGCCGACGAAATTACCCCAATCGAGGTAACCGAGAAGTTCCCGGACCTCGCCACTGGTCAGGTCGGCGTCAAGACGCGTACTATCTCGCTGGACGAGGGTCCGCGCCCCGACACGTCGCTGGAAGGCCTGGCCAAGCTGCGYCCGGTGTTCGCCAACAAGGGCAGCGTGACGGCCGGCAAYAGTTCGCAGACGTCGGACGGCGCCGGCGCGCTGATCCTKGTCTCGGAAAAGATCCTCAAGCAGTTCAATCTCGTGCCGCTGGCCCGCTTCGTGTCGTTCGCGGTGCGCGGCGTGCCGCCCGAGATCATGGGGATTGGTCCGAAGGAAGCGATTCCGGCCGCGCTGAAGGCTGCGGGGCTGACGCAGGACCAGATCGACTGGATCGAACTGAACGAGGCCTTCGCCGCGCAGTCGCTGGCGGTGATGCGTGACCTGGCGCTGGACCCGGCCAAGGTCAACCGGATGGGCGGCGCGATTGCGCTGGGCCACCCGCTCGGTGCCACGGGCGCGATCCGCTCGGCCACCGTGGTGCACGCGCTGCGTCGCCACAACCTCAAATACGGCATGGTGACCATGTGCGTCGGCACGGGCATGGGCGCCGCCGGTATCTTCGAGCGCGTTTAAACGCGCCAGGGGCAGCGCGCCACSGGGACAGCCCGGCGGGTGGGCTGTCCCGAACCCTCTGATCAGGTGAAGAACGTAGTGCGATGGAACGGAGAAGCCACACACTGAAACGCTTGATACGGAGGAACACAATAATATGCAGGAGACAGCTATTCTGGCCGACGCGGCATGCGACATGCCGCGCGCAATGATGGACGCGCTGGGCGTCCATACCATCCCTTTCCGGATTCGCGCTGGCGACCGCTTCGTGGTCGACACCCGCGACGAAGCCGCGCTGCCCGACCTGTACCAGCAGTACCTGGTCGGCAAGCAGGACCACTACGCCGAATCGATCCCCCTGCTCGAACGCGAGCTGGAAGACCATCTGCTCAAGCATGTGGTGGCCGGCTGCGACCGTGCCATCCTGCTGACGATTGCCAGCACGCGCAGCAAGTTCTACGCGAACGCCACCGGCGCCGTGGTCGGCACCGTGGCGCGCAGCTTCAAGCTGCGCAAGGACGCCGGGCGCAGCGGCCTGTTCGACCTGACCGTGATCGACACCGGCGCCATCGGCCCGGGCCAGGCGCTGATCGTGCGCGAGGTGGCCCGCATGCTGGGCCACGGCGGTGACGCCGCGGCGATCTCCCATGCSGTGGAGACCCGCCTGCGCGACGCCGCCCACATGATCATGGTGCCGAACGAGCTGCTCTATATGTATACGCGCGCCAAGCAGAAGGGCGAGAACAGCATCACCTGGGGCCGCTACATGCTGGGCAATGCGTTCAACATCCGCCCGATCATCCGCATGCACCAGGGCGAGACCGAGGCGATTGCCAAGGCGCGCGGACAGGAGGACGGCATCCGCCGGCTGCTGGCTCATGCCGAGAGCTGCGTGCGGGCCGGCTGCCTGCTGACGCCGGACATCTCGGTGGCCTATGCCGGCAATATCGACGAAGTGCGCGCGTGGCCCGCGTGGCAGTCGCTGGCCGCCACGGCCGAGCGCGCCGGCGTGGAGCTGATGCTGGCCCCGATGAGCCTGACCGTGGCGCTGAACATCGGCGCCGGCGCGTTCAGCATCGGTTACCTTTCCGAAGTGCCGCCACCGTTCGTATGAGCGGCATCCCAATGAGCTAGACGAGACAGACGAGGTTTGACATGAGCATTGCCACACGAATCGACCAGGGCATCCTGACCATCGGCTTCGACCGCATCGACAAGAAGAATGCGATCACGGCCGCGATGTACCAGACCATGGCCGATGCGCTGCGCGCGGCGGAGACTGACGCCGCCGTGCGTGTGATCGTGATCGAGGGCAAGCCGGAGATCTTCACCGCCGGCAACGACCTCGAGGACTTCATGAAGCGCCCGCCGTCGCACGGCGCGGATGGCACGCCGGCGCCGGTGTTCCAGTTCCTGCATGCGATCAGCCACGCGAGCAAGCCCGTGGTGGCGGCGGTCAGTGGCGCGGCGGTGGGCATYGGCACGACGCTGCTACTGCATTGCGATCTCGTCTACGCCTCGGACACGGCGAAGCTGTCCCTGCCGTTCGCGCAGCTCGGCCTGTGCCCGGAGGCGGCGTCGAGCCTGCTGCTCCCGCGTCTGGTCGGCTATCAGCGCGCTGCCGAGAAGCTGATGCTGGGCGAGGCGTTCAGCGCGCAGGAGGCGCTGGCGATGGGTCTGGTGACCAAGGTGCTGCCGGTGGCCGAATTGCAGGACTACGTGCGCCAGCAGGCGGCCAAGCTGGCCGCGCTGCCGGCGTCGTCGCTGCGCGAGACCAAGCGGCTCATGAAGGGCGACGACGTGGCAGCCGTCGAGCAGAAGATGGGCGAGGAGGGCGAGGTGTTCCGGCGCATGCTGGTGGCGCCGGAAGCGAAAGAGGCGTTCTCGGCGTTCTTCGAGAAGCGCAAGCCCGATTTCTCGAAGTTCAGCTAAGACGCGAGCGTTGGCGCTTCAGGCGGTCGGGAGGGTTCTCGGCTGCCGCGTATCGTCGGTGGCCACGTAGGTCAGCGTGGCCTCCGTCACCTTCACGCATTCGTGGCTGTGGCGCATGCGTTGCGCGTAGACCTCCACCGACACGGTGATCGAGGTCCGGCCGGTCTTGAC
This sequence comes from Cupriavidus sp. KB_39, assembly GCF_052114485.1. Lineage (NCBI taxonomy): Bacteria > Pseudomonadati > Pseudomonadota > Betaproteobacteria > Burkholderiales > Burkholderiaceae > Cupriavidus > Cupriavidus sp. KB_39. The sequence continues at coordinate 95,938 of NZ_JBFREV010000020.1, read as the reverse complement.
GATATCGGCATAGAAGCTCACCAGATCGCCCACCATCACCGGGTGCTTGAACAGGAACGAGTTCACGGCCACCGTGGCGACGCGGCCCTGGGCGCGCTCCACCGCCGGGATCGAACCGGCGATGTCCACCTGGGACATGATCCAGCCGCCGAACACATCGCCATGCACATTGGCGTCGGCGGGCATCGGCACCACGCGGAGGGCGGGGTTCTTGCCGGCGGGCAGTTCGGAGAGCGGGGCAGGATGGTTCATATCGGCAGGAAGGTAAGGCGGGGTGCGGGGGAATGTCATGGCCTGCCGGGATGTGCGATCTCTGCGACAATCGCGGCATTGGCAAGAATTCTAACGTATGCGCCGCTACTCCACGTCCGCCGATTCCCCCCCCGAATCGGCCAAATCGCTGTTCCCCGCCGGCGGCAAGCCCCGYAGCGACTGGCAGACCGTCCGTAACCTGCTGCCCTACGTCTGGCACTACAARTGGCGCGTGATGCTGGCGCTGACCTGCCTGGTGGCGGCCAAGGTGGCCAACCTCGGCGTGCCGGTGCTGATGAAGAAGCTGATCGACAGCATGAACATCGCCCCCGGCGATACCGCCGCGCTGCTCGTGGTGCCGGTCGGCCTGATCGTCGCCTACGGGGTGCTGCGGCTCTCGGGCACGCTGTTCACCGAGTTGCGGGAGATCCTCTTTTCGAAGGTGACGCAGAGCGCGGTGCGCGAGATCGCGCTGCAGGTCTTCCGCCATCTGCACGCGCTGTCGCTGCGCTTCCACCTGGACCGGCAGACCGGCGGCATGAGCCGCGACATCGAGCGCGGCACGCGCGGCATCCAGTCCCTGATCTCGTACTCGCTGTACAGCATCCTGCCCACGCTGGTGGAGATGTCGCTGGTGATCGGCTTCTTCGTGGTCCGCTACGACATCTGGTTCGCGGCGATCACCACCTGCGCGCTGGTCGGCTACATCGTGTTCACCATCGTCGTGACCGAGTGGCGCACGCACTTCCGGCGCAAGATGAACGAGCTGGACTCGCGCGCCAACCAGAAGGCGATCGACTCGCTGCTGAACTTCGAGACCGTGAAGTACTTCGGCAACGAGGAATACGAGGCCCACCGCTACGACGAGAACCTGCGCACCTACCGCACCGCCGCGATCCGCTCGCAGAACTCGCTGTCGTTCCTGAACTTCGGCCAGCAGACCATCATCGCCCTGGGGCTGATCCTGATCCTGTGGCGCGCCACGGTGGGCGTGGCGGCCGGCACGCTGACGCTGGGCGACCTCGTGCTGGTGAACACGCTGATGATCCAGCTCTATATCCCGCTGAACTTCCTCGGCGTGATCTACCGCGAGATCAAGCAGTCGACGACCGACATGGATCGCATGTTCGTCCTGCTCGGCACGAACCAGGAGGTGGCCGACACGCCCGGGGCGCTCCCGCTCCAGGTGCGCGGCGCCGAGGTGCGCTTCCGCCATGTGGGATTCGGCTACGAGAGCAACCGGGTGATCCTGGACGACGTCGATTTCACCATCGCCGCCGGGACGACCACCGCCGTGGTCGGCCACAGCGGCTCGGGCAAGTCCACGCTGGCGCGGCTGCTGTTCCGCTTCTACGACGTGTCCCGCGGCGGGATCGAGGTCGATGGCCAGGACATCCGCAACGTGCGCCAGTCGAGCCTGCGGGCGTCGATCGGCATCGTGCCGCAGGACACCGTGCTGTTCAACGACAGCATCTACTACAACATCGCCTACGGCCGGCCGGAGGCCACGCGCGACGAGGTCATCGAAGCCGCGCGCGCGGCCCAGATCGACACCTTCATCCGMGAACTGCCGCAGGGCTACGACACCCCGGTGGGCGAGCGSGGCCTGAAGCTGTCCGGCGGCGAGAARCAGCGCGTGGCCATCGCCCGCACGCTGCTCAAGAATCCGCCGATCCTGGTGTTCGACGAAGCCACCTCGGCGCTTGATTCGCGCACCGAGCAGGCCATCCAGGCCGAACTGATGCGGCTGGCGCAAAACCGCACCACGCTGCTGATCGCCCACCGGCTCTCCACCGTGGTCCACGCCGACCAGATCCTGGTGATGGATCACGGCCGCATCGTCGAGCGCGGCACGCATGCCGAGCTGATGCGCGCCAACGGCCGCTACGCGGAGATGTGGCTGATYCAGGCGCGCAGCGCGGCGGAGGGGGCGGTGGAGGCGGCGTCGCCGTCCGACGTGCTCGCCATCGACGTCGGCGACGCCACGCAGGACGCCTGAGATTGGCTTGGGATTGTCGACAATCGCTGTCGGCAACCCCGTCCCACAGAGCGCCGCGCACAATCATGGTTCGTCAATGCACGGCGCGCRTGCCCCGGATCGGGGCATGACACCCATGTGAAAAGCTGGCACGCGCCTTGCGAAAAGCCTTCCCAGGAGAGATCAACAACTGGAGAAGGTTCATGCCGCAATTCGCCGCGCGCCGTCATCTGCTGAAGCTGTGTACCGCATTGGGCACCACCATGGTGCTGTCGACACTCTGTGCAGGCACCGCTCAGGCGCAAGCCGCCACCAAGGTCCGCTTCCAGCTCGACTGGCGTTTCGAGGGCCCGTCCGCGCTGTTCCTGCTGGGCGAGCAGAAGGGCTACTACAAGGCGGAGAAGCTCGACGTGTCCATCGACGCTGGCAACGGCTCGGGCAACGTGGTCAACCGCGTGGCCTCCGGCACCTACGACATGGGCTTCGCCGACCTGGCCTCGGTGATGGAGTTCTACGGCAATAACCCGGACGCCAAGAACAAGCCGGTGGCCGTGATGATGGTCTACAACAACACGCCGGCCGCCGTGCTGGCGCTGAAGAAGTCCGGCATCCGCGCGCCCAAGGACCTGGCCGGCAAGAAGCTCGGCGCCCCGGTGTTCGATGCCGGCCGCCGCGCCTTCCCGATCTTCGCCAAGGCCAATGGCCTCCAGGCACAGTCGTTCAACTGGCAGGCGATGGACCCCACGCTGCGCGAGACCATGCTCACGCGCGGCGACCTGGACGCCATCACCGGCTTCTCGTTCACGTCGATCCTGAACCTGAACGCGCGTGGTGTGAAGGATGAGGACATCGTCGTCCTGCCGTACCCGCAGTTCGGCGTGAAGCTGTACGGCAACGCCATCATCGCCTCCGAGCAGTTCCTGAAGAGCAACCCGGAGACGGTCAAGGCGTTCCTGCGCGCGTTCTCCAAGTCCGCGCGCGACGTGATCGCGCATCCCGAGGAAGGCATCAAGGCCGTGAAGGCCCGTGACGGCATCATCGACGAGAAGCTGGAGGTGCGCCGCCTGAAGCTGGCGCTGGACAGCGTGGTGAAGTCGCCCGATGCCAAGGCCGAGGGCTTCGGCCGCGTGAGCAAGCCGCGCCTCTCGCTGATGGCGTCGCAGGTGGCCGATGCCTTCGGCACCAAGGGCCGGATCAACCCGGACACGCTCTGGACCGACGCCTACCTGCCTTCTGCCGCCGAACTGGACGTCCTGCGATGATGATGGCGCGAGAAAGCCTGTCCCCCGCCTCGGGCGGGGCGGCCAGCGGGGTCACGGAGGCCACCCTGGCTCCCCCGAAGCCGTTCGTCGATTTCAACCGTGTCTGGCTCGCCTATGACGACGAGCTGGCGCGGCGTGGCGAGTTCGCYGTGGAGGACATCTCGCTGCAGGCGGCGCAGGGCGAGTTYATCGCCATCGTCGGGCCGTCCGGCTGCGGCAAGTCCACCTTCATGAAGCTGGCCACCGGGCTGCGGCCGGCCACGCGCGGCGTGGTCAGCATCGCGGGCGAGAAGGTGAACGGCCCGCTCAAGCAGGTCGGCATGGCCTTCCAGGCGCCGACGCTGCTGCCGTGGCGCACCACGCTCGACAACGTGATGCTGCCGCTGGAGATCGTCGAGCCGTACCGCTCCACCATGCGCGCCAAGCGCAAGGAGTACGAGGCCCGGGCGCGCGACCTGCTCAAGACCGTCGGCCTSGCGGGCTACGAGGACAAGTTCCCGTGGCAGCTGTCCGGCGGGATGCAGCAGCGCGCGTCGATCTGCCGCGCGCTGATCCACCAGCCGCGCATGCTGCTGCTGGACGAGCCGTTCGGCGCGCTCGACGCCTTCACGCGCGAGGAACTCTGGTGCGTGCTGCGCGACCTCTGGCAGGCCCAGCGCTTCAACGTCATCCTCGTCACGCACGACCTGCGCGAGGCCGTGTTCCTGGCCGACACGGTCTACGTGATGAGCGCCCGCCCGGGCCGCATCCTGTTGCGCAAGGAGATCGACCTGCCGCGTCCGCGCGCGCTCGACGTCACCTATTCCGAACCGTTCGCCGAACGCGTGCACGAGTTGCGCGAGAAGATCGGCCACGTCCGCCAGCAATAAGAAGCGATCCACACCATGGCAACCATGACTTCCACCCAGGCAAAGCGCGTGCAGCGCGTGGCGCCGTGGCTCCTGCTGGGGGCTTTCCTGATGGTCTGGCAGGGCGCGTGCCTCGCTTTCCAGATCTCCGATTTCATCCTGCCGAGCCCGTCGGCCATCGTCGCCTCGCTGACCGAGTACAGCGGCGTGATCGCCGGCCATGCCTGGCGCACGTTCTGGACCACGATGGTTGGTTTTGGGCTGGCRATTGGCGTCGGTGTGGTGCTGGGCCTGCTGATGGGCTCGTCGAAGCTGGCCTACGCGGCCACCTACCCGCTGATGACCGCCTTCAACGCGCTGCCCAAGGCCGCCTTCGTGCCGATCCTCGTGGTCTGGTTCGGGCTGGGCGCCGGGCCGGCCATCCTGACGGCGTTCCTGATCTCGTTCTTCCCGATCATGGTCAACATCGCCACCGGGCTGGCCACGCTGGAGCCGGAGCTTGAGGATGTGCTGCGCGTGCTTGGCGCCAAGCGGCGCGACGTGCTGCTCAAGGTGGGCCTGCCGCGCGCGATGCCGTTCTTCTTCGCCTCGCTGAAGGTGGCCATCACGCTGGCCTTCGTCGGCACGACGGTGTCCGAGATGAGCGCCGCGAACGAGGGCATCGGCTACCTGCTGGTGTCGGCCGGCTCGGCGATGAAGATGCCGCTGGCGTTTGCGGGGCTRGTCGTCATCGCCGTGATGGCGATGGGGATGTACGAGCTGTTCGCGGTACTGGAAAAGCGCATGACGGGCTGGGCGCACCGGGGCTGATGCGCCCCGCAGGCGCCGCTCAGGCGTAGTCCAGCGGTAGCGCCGTCGTGTACTTGATTTGTTCCATCGCGAAGCTGGAGCTGACATCGGCCAGTTCCGCGCCCTGGATCAGCTTCTTGTACACGGCGTCGTAGGCGGCGATATCGGGCACCACCACGCGCAGCAGGTAGTCCGTGTCGCCGGCCATGCGGTAGAACTCGGTCACTTCGGGGATCGACGCCACCAGCCCGTGGAAGGCCTTGAGCCATTTCACGTTGTGCTGGTTGGTCCGGATCGACACGAAGACGGTCACGCCCACATTGAGCTTGCCGGCATCCAGCAGCGCCACGCGCTTGCGGATCACGCCCGATTCCTCGAGCTTCTGCACCCGCCGCCAGCACGGCGTGGACGTGAGGCCGACCTGCTCGCCGATATCGGCGACGGGCACGGTGGCGTCTTCCTGGAGGATCTCCAGGATCTGGCGGTCATAGCGGTCCATGAATCCTCAACTGACGATGGTATCCACCAGCAGGTTCACGCCGGTGGCGATGCGGTCCTGGTCCACGCCGTAGATATGGAGCGACACCGCCACGGCGTCGCTGGCATTGCCCAGCGCGTGGATGTGCTGCAGGCCGGCCGGCACGCTGAAAGTGTCGCCGGCCTCGCGGGTGACCGCGTTGACCTGAGATGCGGTGCGGTCCTCCGGGTTCCAGCGGTAGTGGCGCTCGGCCAGCGTGCCGCGCAGCACGCGGTAGGCGCACCAGGTGCGATGGCCGTGGACGSGGCTGAACTGCCCCGGCCGCCAGACCAGCACCATGACCGAGAACCGTTCGAAGGGATCGGCATGGACCAGGTGCCGCGTATAGCGGTCCGGACTGCCTTCGAGCGCGCCCGGCGGCAGGCTGGCGAGCAGCGTGTCGGCGTCCGGCAGGCTGGCCGCCACGTGCGCCGCCACCATCCGCGCGCTCTGGGCGAGCGTGGCTTCCATGCCGGTGGCGAGCGTGGAAAAGGACGAAGGGAGGACAAATGGTTGCATGGCGGTTGCGGGGGCAGGATGGGATCCCATTCATCTTAGTCGGCCCCCCTGAGCAAGGATATCCAATYTGTCGTCCAAATCTCGCTCCAATTGTAATCCTGTTCCAAAAAYATTCAAGAAATTGGAATAGATTTGCTCATCGTGCAGCCCGATGGCCGGCAAGCGATAATCCGCGCCATGGAAATCAAATGGCTTGAAGACTTCGTCAGCCTGGCCGAGACGCACAGCTTTTCGCGCTCGGCGGAGCTGCGGCATGTCACGCAACCGGCGTTCTCGCGGCGTATCCAGTCGCTYGAGGCGTGGGTGGGCACCGAACTGATCGACCGATCGAGCTACCCGACCACTCTGACCGACGCCGGAAAGGTGTTCTACGAGCAGGCGCTGGCCATGCTGGCCCAGGTCAGCGAAACCCGGGCGCTRATGCGCGGCCAGCGCTCGGCCAACGCCCAGGTGCTGGAATTCGCGGTGCCGCACACGCTGTCGCTGACCTTCTTCCCGGAATGGCTCAAGGGCGTGGAGCGCAAGGTCGGCACGCTGCCCTGCCGGCTGCGCGCGCTGAACGTCCACGATGCCGTGCTGATGCTGGTGGAGGGCGGCTGCGACCTCGTCATGGTCTACCACCACCCGCGCCAGGCCATCCAGCTGGATCCGGCCCACTACGACATGCTCGTGCTCGGCACCGAGCGGCTGTCGCCCTACAGCGTGCCCGACAGCACTGGCCGGCCCGTGTTCCGGCTGCCCGGCAGCGACAAGAAGCCGGTGCCGTTCCTCAGCTACACGCCCAATGCGTTCCTGGGACGGATGGTGGACATGCTGCTGTCCGAGTCGCCGGACATCCTCAAGCTCGACAAATGCTACGAGACCGATATGGCCGAGGCGCTCAAGGTCATGGCGCTGGCCGGCCACGGCATGGCTTTCCTGCCCGAGAGCGCGGTGCGGGACGACGTGCACGCAGGCCGGCTGGTGCGGGCCGAGGCCGCGCGCGGGCTGCCGCAGTCCATCGACATGGAGATCCGGCTCTACCGCGAACGGCCCACCGATGTCGGCAACGACCGCCGCAGCGGGCAGAGCCGGCGCAAGCGCCAGCTGGTGGACAAGGTCTGGGCTGCGTTGACGACGCAAGCCTGAGGGGTCGGGCGCAAGGTTATGCGCATCTTGCATAATGCTGCAGGGCGGGATGAGCAAACGGCATTGGATTCCGATGTGGAGGCGCCGATATTCTGCGTGTCACCTTCACTCGGAACTCAACGATGTCTTCCGCAGCACCGTCCAAGCCGTCCATCGCCTCCCACATCCTGCCTTCGTACCTGAACGCCGACGCGCTCGGGCCCTGGGGCATCTACCTCCAGCAGGTTGACCGTGTCACGCCCTACCTGGGTTCGCTGGCCCGCTGGGTGGAAACGCTGAAGCGCCCCAAGCGCGCGCTGATCGTGGACGTGCCCATCGAGCTGGACAACGGCACCATCGCCCACTACGAGGGCTATCGCGTGCAGCACAACCTCTCGCGCGGCCCGGGCAAGGGTGGCGTGCGTTTCCACCAGGACGTGACGCTGTCCGAGGTGATGGCCCTGTCCGCGTGGATGTCGGTCAAGAACGCTGCCGTCAACGTGCCCTATGGTGGTGCAAAGGGCGGCATCCGCGTGGATCCGCGCACGCTCTCCACGGCCGAACTGGAACGCCTGACGCGCCGCTACACCAGTGAAATCAACCTGATCATCGGCCCGACCAAGGACATTCCGGCGCCGGACGTGAACACCAACGCCCAGGTCATGGCCTGGATGATGGATACCTACTCGATGAACTCGGGCAGCACGGCCACCGGCGTGGTGACCGGCAAGCCGATCTCGCTGGGCGGCTCGCTGGGCCGTCACGAGGCGACCGGCCGCGGCGTGTTCGTGGTCGGCAAGGAAGCCGCCCGCAACCTCGGCATGGACATCAAGGGCGCGCGCGTGGCCGTGCAGGGCTTCGGCAATGTAGGCGCCGTGGCGGCCAAGCTGTTCCACGAGGCTGGCGCCAAGGTGGTGGCCGTGCAGGACCACCGCACCACGCTGTACAACCCGGCCGGGCTCGATGTGCCGGCGATGATGGAATACGCGTCGCACAGCGGCACGATCGAAGGCTTCCAGGGCGAAGTGCTGACCACCGAGCGGTTCTGGGAAGTCGAGTGCGACATCCTGATCCCGGCCGCACTGGAAGGCCAGATCACGGCCGCCAACGCGCCCAAGATTACGGCCAAGCTGGTGATCGAGGGCGCCAACGGCCCGACCACGCCCCAGGCGGACGACATCCTGCGCGAGCGCAACATCCTGGTCTGCCCGGACGTCATCGCCAATGCCGGCGGCGTGACCGTGTCCTACTTCGAATGGGTGCAGGATTTCTCGAGCTTCTTCTGGACCGAGGAGGAGATCAACGAGCGCCTGGTACGAATCATGCAAGAGGCCTTCCGGGCGATCTGGCAGGTGGCCCAGGACAATAAGGTCACGCTGCGGACGGCTGCGTTTATCGTTGCTTGTACGCGAATCCTGCAGGCGCGCGAGATGCGCGGCCTGTATCCCTGATTGAAACGGGCAATGAAAGGGGCGGATGGATGTTGCGACGCAGCATCCATCCTTTCCCCGGACATGAAAGGACGCGGCGGCCGGAGTTTTCCGGCTGCCGCGTTTTTTGTTGTCTGAATCATTGCAGTTGTGTCGCATTTTGGCGCAATGCCGCGCAACCATGCCTGAACTGGCACCAGTTAGGGGAAAAACCCGTTGTCTTGGGTCACGAGCTAAGCAATACTGTTTCGCCGGTGGGGCGTTTTTTTGCTAGAGTCCCGCCTTTCTCTTCATGGTCAAGGAGATGTTATGAATGTAGCCAAGCTGGCTAGCCTGGCGGTTGCTGCGGGTATTCTGTGCGGTACCGCGCAGGCTGCAGAGCCGCTGACGGGCACGCTGCAGAAGATCAAGGACACGGGTGTCATTACGCTGGGTGTGCGGGATTCCTCGATTCCGTTCAACTACAACCTTGGCGGCGTGCGCCAGGTGGGCTATTCCTACGATATCAATATGAAGATCGTGGAAGCCGTGAAGGACCAGCTGAAGCTGCCGAACCTGCAGGTCAAGGAAATCCCGATCACCTCGCAGAACCGGATCACGCTGCTGCAGAACGGCACGATCGACATCGAGTGCGGTTCCACGACCAATAACCTGGAACGCCAGAAGCAGGCCTCGTTCTCGAACAGCATCTTCATCATCGGCACCCGCATCATGGTGAAGAAGGATGGCGGCATCAAGGACTGGTCTGACTTGAAGGGCAAGAACGTGGTCACCACCGCTGGCACGACGTCCGAGCGCCTGCTGCGCAAGATGAACGACGACCAGAAGCTGGGCGCCAACATCATCAGCACCAAGGACCATGGCCAGTCGTTCCTGACGCTGGAATCGGGCCGTGCCGTGGCGTTCATGATGGACGACGCGCTGCTCTTCGGCGAACGCGCCAAGGCGAAGAACCCGGCCGACTGGATCGTCGTGGGCAAGCCGCAGTCGCGCGAGTCGTACGGCTGCATGATCCGCAAGGATGATGCCCCGTTCAAGAAGGTGACGGACACCGTGATCGCCGGCCTGATGAAGGACGGATCGATCAACACGATGTACACCAAGTGGTTCATGCAACCGGTACCGCCGAAGGGCCTGAACCTGGACTTCCCGCTGTCCGACGACATGAAGGCGCTCTTCAAGAACCCGAACGACAAGGCACTCGACTGATCCCTGTGATCGGAGCAGTGCGAAACGGAAGGAGAAGTCCTTCCGTTTCTTTTTGAAGGACGCACTATGGATTACATTTTTCACTGGGGAGTGTTCCTCGAGCAGGCCGCGCAGAACGAGACGTACCTGGACTGGATGATTTCCGGTCTCAAGGTGACGATCGCGCTGGGCCTGACCTCGTGGGCCATCGCCCTCGTCATCGGCTCGGTGCTCGGCGTGCTGCGCACGGTGCCGAACAAGCTGCTGTCGGGTATTGCCGCGACGTATGTCGAGATTTTCCGGAACATTCCGCTGCTGGTTCAGCTGTTCATCTGGTATTTCGTGATTCCCGAGCTGCTGCCGTTCGGCGACGCGATCAAGCAGATGAACCCGTTCACCCAGCAGTTCCTGGCCGCCATGCTCTGCCTGGGCACGTTTACCGCCGCCCGGGTTTGCGAACAGGTGCGCTCGGGTATCAACTCGCTGCCGCCGGGTCAGCGCAACGCCGGCCTGGCGATGGGCTTCACGCTCGCGCAGACTTACCGCTTCGTGCTGTTGCCGATGTCCTTCCGTGTCATCGTGCCGCCGCTCACCTCCGAATTCCTGAACATCTTCAAGAACTCGGCGGTGGCGTCCACGATCGGCCTGCTGGAACTCGCCGCGCAGGGCCGCCAGCTGGTGGATTACACGGCGCGTCCGTATGAATCGTTCATTGCGGTCACGGTGATGTACATGCTGATCAATCTGACGGTCATGCTGATCATGCGCTGGGTGGAACGCCGGACCCGGGTGCCGGGCTTCATCGGCGGCAAGTAAAGGGGCGCACATGGCATACGAATTCGACTTTAGTTCCATCAACCACGAAACGCTGGACGTGCTGTGGGAAGGCATGACGGTGTCGCTCAAGATCACCGTGACCGCGGTGGTGGTGGGCATTGTCTGGGGCACCATCCTTGCGATGATGCGCCTGTCTTCCTTCAAGGCGCTGAACTGGTTTGCGCAGGGGTACGTGACCATCTTCCGCTCCATCCCGCTGGTGATGGTGCTGTTGTGGTTCTTCCTGATCATCCCGCAGCTGCTGCAGAAGGTGTTCAACCTGTCGCCCGCGGCCGATTTGCGGATGACCTCGGCGCTCATCGCGTTCGCGCTGTTCGAGGCCGCGTACTACTCCGAAATCATCCGGGCCGGTATCCAGAGCGTGTCGCGCGGACAGATGTTCGCCGCGCAGGCGCTGGGCATGACCTACGGCCAGACCATGCGGCTGGTGATCCTGCCGCAGGCGTTCCGCAACATGGTGCCGCTGCTGCTGACGCAGGGCATCATCCTGTTCCAGGATACGTCGCTGGTCTACGTGAGCGCGCTGGCTGACTTCTTCGGCCAGGCCTACGGCATTGGCGAGCGCGACGGGCGCATCGTCGAAATGCTGCTGTTCGCGGGCTTCGTGTACTTCGTTATCTGCTTCTCCGCTTCGCTGCTGGTCAAGCGTTATCAGAAAAAGGTGGCTGTATGATCGAAATTAATAACGTTTCCAAGTGGTACGGCACGTTCCAGGTGCTGACGGACTGCACCACCAAGGTTGCCAAGGGCGAAGTGGTGGTRGTGTGCGGCCCGTCCGGTTCGGGCAAGTCCACGCTGATCAAGACCGTGAACGCGCTGGAGCCGTTCCAGAAGGGCGACATCCTGGTCGACGGTACTTCGGTGGGTAACGCCAAGACCAACCTGCCGAAGCTGCGCTCGCGCGTGGGCATGGTGTTCCAGAACTTCGAACTGTTCCCGCACCTGTCGATCACCGAGAACCTGACCATCGCCCAGATGAAGGTGCTCGGCCGCTCGAAGGACGAGGCGATGGCCAAGGGCCTGAAGTACCTGGAGCGCGTGGGCCTGAAGAACCAGGCGGCCAAGTTCCCCGGTCAGCTGTCTGGCGGCCAGCAGCAGCGCGTGGCGATTGCCCGCGCACTGTCGATGGACCCGATCTGCATGCTGTTCGACGAGCCGACCTCGGCGCTTGACCCGGAAATGGTCAACGAGGTGCTGGACGTGATGGTGCAGCTGGCTCAGGAAGGCATGACCATGATGTGCGTGACCCACGAAATGGGCTTCGCACGCAAGGTGGCCAACCGCGTGATCTTCATGGACGCCGGCAAGATCGTCGAGGAMTGCCCGAAGGAAGAGTTCTTCGGCGACATCGCTGCCCGCTCGGAGCGCGCCCGCCAGTTCCTGTCGAAGATCCTGCAGCACTAATTGGTGTAGCAGGTCGTCGGACCCCCTCTCCCGTCGGGAGAGGGGCGCAGCATCCCTCCCGCTTTACCCTCCCCAAAGCCTAAAGCCTCAAGTACACGCCGTATTGGCCGCGTTCTTCGCCTGCACCTCGGGCGGGATCGGCACGGTCAGCGTCATCGTCGGCAGGCCATGTTCGAACATGATCAGCTCGCCCGGCATGAAGCGCGTCCACGTCTCGTTGTCGGTCAGCGGCGCGGTGGCGATCACGGCCACGCGGTCGTCGGGTGTGGTCACCTGGGCGAAATCGATCGACAGGTCGGCATCGATCAGATGCGCCTTCGAGAACGGCCACTGCCGCACGATGTAGTACAGATGCGTCGAGCAGTGCGCGAACAGCGCCTGGCCATTGCATAGTAGAAAGTTGAAAACGCCATGCAGCGTGATGTCGCGCGTGATGTCCGCCAGCGCGTGGCCCAGCTCGTTCAGCGGCGGCTGGGAGCCCGGGAACCGCTTGCGCAGCCCCTGCATCAGCGTGCAGAACGCGAGTTCGCTGTCGGTATCGCCCACCGGCTGGTACACGCCGGACAGGAACGGCGAGAAGCCCTTCAGGTCGCCGTTATGGGCGAAGATCCAGTGCCGGCCCCAGAGTTCGCGCATGAACGGATGGCAGTTCTCGAGCAGCACCGTGCCCTGCGTCGCCTTGCGGATATGGGAAATGACGTTTTTCGACTTGATCGGATAACGCTTGATCAGCTCCGCCACCGGCGAGGTGCCGGCGGACTGGTTGTCGATGAACAGCCGGCAGGCCTTGTCCTCGAAGAATGCCACGCCGAAACCATCGGCATGGTGGTCGGTTACGCCGCCACGGGCGGCAAAGCCCGTGAAGGAGAACGTCACGTCGGTTGGCGTGGCGCAGTTCATGCCTAGCAGCTGGCACATGGGGGCACCGGTGCGGCAAGGGGCTGCCGCTTTGCAATAGAATGCAGACATTATCCCGCGCGTGCGGGACGCTGCCAAGCGCGGCGCCCGGGCGCCCCCCCTGCTGTTCAGCCCCAGCCCCTTCCCAGCCATGAGTCAATACAAGATCGCTGTCATTCCCGGAGACGGAATCGGAACGGAAGTGATGCCCGAAGGCATCCGTGCCATGGACGCCGCCGCGCGCCGCTTCGGCATCGACTTCCAGTGGGACCACTTCGACTTCTCCAGCTACGACTACTACGCCCGCCACGGCAAGATGCTGCCGGACGACTGGTTCGACACGCTGGTCAAGTACGACGCCATCTACTTCGGCGCCGTGGGCTGGCCCGAGAAAATCCCGGACCACGTGTCCCTGTGGGGCTCGCTGCTCCAGTTCCGCCGCTCGTTCGACCAGTACGTGAACCTGCGCCCGGTGCGCCTGATGCCCGGCATCAAGAGCCCGCTGGCCGGCCGCCAGCCTGGCGATATCGACTTCTACGTGGTGCGCGAGAACACCGAGGGCGAGTATTCGAGCATCGGCGGGCGCATGTTCCCGGGCACCGAGCGCGAAATCGTGGTCCAGGAGACCGTGATGAGCCGCGTCGGCGTGGACCGCATCCTGAAATTCGCGTTCGAGCTGGCCCAGAAAAGGCCCAAGCAGCACCTGACCTCGGCCACCAAGTCGAACGGCATCTCCATCACCATGCCGTACTGGGACGAGCGCGTGGAGGCCATGGCGGCCAATTACCCGGGCCTGAAGGTGGACAAGTACCACATCGACATCCTGACTGCGCACTTCGTGCAGCATCCGGACTGGTTCGACGTGGTCGTGGCCAGCAACCTGTTCGGCGATATCCTGTCCGACCTCGGCCCGGCCTGCACSGGCACGATCGGCGTGGCSCCGTCGGGCAATATCAACCCGGACAAGACCTATCCGAGCCTGTTCGAGCCCGTGCACGGCTCGGCGCCGGACATCGCCGGGCGCGGCGTGGCCAACCCGATCGGCCAGATCTGGTGCGGCGCGATGATGCTGGAGCACCTCGGCCATGCCGATGCGGGCGCCGCCGTGCTGGCCGCCATCGAGAAGGTGCTGGCCGCCGGGCCGGGCCACGCGCCSCTGACGCGGGATATTGGCGGCACCGCCGGAACGRCCGACCTGGGTCGTGCGATTGCGGAGGCGCTGTGAATACCGCTAACACCACCAACACCGTGACCTCCCATATCGACCCCCGCACGCTGCTGCTGGAGAGCTTCCGGGCCGCCGTGGCCGCAGCTGACCCGCTCGAGATCGTCGCCGCCCACCTGCCGCCGCCCCATGCCGGCGGCCGCACGCTCGTGGTCGGGGCGGGGAAGGCCGCCGCATCGATGGCGCTGGCCGTGGAGCGCGCCTACGCGGGCCGCGCCACGCTCGACGGCATCGTTGTCACCCGCTACGCGCACGGCCTGCCGACCGACCATATCCGCGTGATCGAGGCCGGCCATCCCGTGCCCGACGAGGCCGGCGAACAGGCCGCGGCGGACATCCTCGCCCGCGTGCAGGCGCTCGGGCCGGAAGACCGGCTGATCGTCCTGGTGTCTGGCGGCGGGTCGAGCCTGCTGTCGCTGCCGGCCGAAGGCATCGCCATGGCAGACCTCAAGGCCACCACGCGCGAACTGCTCCGATGTGGCGCACCGATCACAGAAATGAATATCGTGCGCAAGCACCTGTCGCGCATCCAGGGCGGCCGGCTGGCGCAGGCGAGCAAGGCGCCCGTGACCACGCTGATCGTCTCGGATGTGGCCGGCGATGATCCCAGCGCGATTGCATCCGGCCCCACCGTGGCCGATCCGAGTACGTATGCCGATGCGCTGGCCATCCTGCAACGCTACGGCGCGAAGGTGCCGGCCCCGGTGCAATCCCACCTGGAACGCGGCGCGCGGGGCGAGATCGACGAGACGCCCAAGCCGGGTGATCCGTTGTTCACCCGGGTCGAGAATCACATGATCGCCACCGCGCACGGCAGCCTGGAAGCCGCCGCCGCGCTGTTCCGCAAACAGGGCATCCAGCCCGTGGTGCTGGGTGACACCGTGACCGGCGAAGCCCAGGAAGTCGCGCGGGTCTATGCCGCGCTGGTGCGCGAGATTCGCGCGTACAATGCGCCGTTCGCCGCGCCGGTGGCGCTGATTTCCGGTGGCGAATGCACGGTGACGCTGCCCGCGAGCGGTGCCGAGCGGGCCCGGGGCGGCCGTTGCTCGGAGTTCCTGCTGTCGCTGGTGATCGAGCTGGGCGGGGCGGACAATATCCATGCGATCGCCGCCGATACGGACGGCATCGACGGCTCCGAGGACAACGCCGGCGCCGTGTGCTGCCCCGATTCGCTCAAGCGCGCCGAGGCCGCCGGCGTCTCCGCCCGCCAGCAACTCGATGCGCACGATGCCTGGGGTTTCTTCGATGCCATCGGCGACCTGGTCCAGACCGGCCCCACGCGCACCAACGTGAACGATTACCGCGCCATCCTGATTCTTTGAATTTCCAGCTATGACCCAGACGCTCACCATCACCCGCCCGGACGACTGGCACCTGCACCTGCGCGACGGCGCGGCGCTGGCTGCCGTGCTGCCGGACACCGCGCGCCAGTTCGGCCGCGCGATCATCATGCCGAACCTGAAGCCGCCCGTGACCACGGTGGAGCAGGCTGCCGCCTACCGCGCGCGCATCCTGGCCGCGCTGCCGTCCGGCATGGCGTTCGAGCCGCTGATGACGCTGTACCTGACCGACAACTTGCCCGCCGAGGAAATCGTCGCCGCCAAGGCGAGCGGCTTCATCCACGCGGTGAAGCTGTACCCGGCCGGCGCCACCACCAACAGCGACGCCGGCGTGACTGATATCCGCCGCTGCGCCGCCACGCTGGAAGCCATGCAGCGCGCCGGCCTGCCGCTGCTGGTGCACGGCGAAGTGACCGATGGCGACATCGACATCTTCGACCGCGAAGCCGTGTTCATCGACCGCGTGATGCGGCCGCTGCGCAAGGATTTCCCGGAGCTGAAGGTGGTCTTCGAGCACATCACCACCAAGGACGCGGCCCAGTACGTGGCCGAGGCCGAAGGCCCGGTCGGGGCGACGATCACCGCGCACCACCTGCTGTACAACCGCAATGCGATCTTCACCGGCGGCATCCGCCCGCATTACTACTGCCTGCCGGTACTCAAGCGCGAGACCCATCGCGAGGCGCTGGTCAAGGCGGCCACGTCCGGCAGCGCGCGGTTCTTCCTCGGCACGGACAGCGCGCCGCATGCACGCGGCCTGAAGGAACACGCCTGCGGCTGCGCGGGCTGCTACACGGCACTGCATGCGA
The DNA here is from genome assembly GCF_052114485.1 of Cupriavidus sp. KB_39. Lineage (NCBI taxonomy): Bacteria > Pseudomonadati > Pseudomonadota > Betaproteobacteria > Burkholderiales > Burkholderiaceae > Cupriavidus > Cupriavidus sp. KB_39. Next base: position 79,536 of record NZ_JBFREV010000020.1, on the reverse strand, counting down.
TGGAGCTGTACGCCGAAGCGTTCGATACTGCCGGGGCGCTCGACAAGCTGGAAGGCTTCGCCAGCTTCCACGGCCCGGCGTTCTACGGCCTGCCGCGTAACACCGGCACGCTCACGCTGTCGCGCGAAGACTGGGAGTTGCCGGCTGAACTGCCGTATGGCGACACCACGCTGGTGCCGCTGCGCGCCGGCGAGACCCTGCGCTGGAAGGCGCAATAAGCGACTTGCCTGGCATCGACTGGACGCGGCCGTGGTTCCGGCCATTCGCCGCGTCCGGGGTCGCGCTCTCCGCCGCCGCGCTTTCCGCCGCCGATCTGCGCGCGGCGCTCRACGAACAAGCYGYMGCCGCCGGGCTGGCGAACGCCAACGACCAGCCACTGYGCTTCGTCCCCCAGTCTGACCTCCCCGATGGGGTGGCCTATGAGGCGCATATCCACGCCACCGGCCACGTTCCCACGCGCGACAACCTCCACGACGCGTTCAACGCGCTGATCTGGCTCCATTTCCCCGCGACCAAGGCCGTGCTGAACCGGCTCCAGGCCGAGGCCATCGCCCGTGATGGCGTGCTGCCCGTGCGCGGCGGCCTGCGCGATGCCGCGACGCTATTCGACGAAAACGCGGTGATCTTCCTGACCGAGGACACCCGGCTGGCCCAGGCGCTGCAAGGGTTTGCGTGGCACACGCTGTTCGTGGCGGCGCGCGCCGCATGGGGCAGCGCCTGCAMGGTCATCCCGTTCGGCCACGCCTTGCTGGAGAAGCTGGTGCAGCCCTACAAGTCGATCACGGCCCACGCATGGTGGCTGCCGATGCCGCCCGGCACGCCGCGCGCGGTCATCGACCGGAAGCTGGCCGAATCGCTGGCCGAGGCAGCCGGGCAGGGCACGCTGCGCGGCGGCCGCTGCTTCGCGCCGCTGCCGGTGCTGGGCATTCCAGGCTGGTGCGATGAGAACGATGCGCCGTCGTTCTACGACGATACGGCCGTGTTCCGCCCCGGGCGCCAGATCCGCTGAGTTCGGTGGTAGACTGCGGGCCGCAAAGCAGGCCAGACAATCGCTGCTTGTCTCGCAAGGGGCAAGGGGAGGAAAGTCCGGACTCCACAGGGCAGGGTGTTGGCTAACAGCCATCCACGGTAACGTGCGGAATAGGGCCACAGAGACGAGTCTTGCCGCCGGGTTCGCCTGGCGGGAAGGGTGAAACGCGGTAACCTCCACCCGGAGCAATCCCAAATAGGCAGACGATGAGGCGGCCCGCTGAGTCTGCGGGTAGGGAGCTGGAGCCGGCCGGTAACGGTCGGCCTAGAGGAATGGTTGTCACGCGCAGCGCGCCGCAAGGCGGGCCGCGCGCACAGAATCCGGCTTATCGGCCTGCTTTGCTCTCTCTTCCTGACGTCAGGGCGTTCAGCCCTCGACGATTTCCATCGTGTGCGTGATCTCGGCGGTCTTGGCCAGCATGATCGAGGCCGAGCAGTACTTGTCGTGCGACAGCGTGATCGCGCGCTCCACCGTGGTCGGGTTCAGGTTGCGGCCCGTCACSGTGAAGTGGAAGTTGATGCGCGTGAAGACCTTCGGGTCCTCGTTGGCGCGCTCGGCTTCGAGCTTTACCGTGCAGCCGCGCACGTCCTGGCGGCCACGCTTGAGGATCAGCACCACGTCATAGGCCGTGCAGCCGCCGGTGCCGAGCAGCACCATCTCCATGGGACGCGGCGCCAGGTTGTTGCCACCGCCATCGGGCGCGCCGTCCATCGCCACGATATGGCCGCTGCCGGTCTGGGCCACGAAGCTCATGCCTTCCGGGCCCATCCATGTCACTTTGCATTCCATTTTGTTCGTTCCTGGGTTTACGAATGTGTTTTCGCGCTCACGTCCGCGCAATCACGAATCTTGCATTTCGTCAGTATATGGCATCGGCGGATCGTGCCCGAGGCGAGGGATTTCCCTTGGGATTCTGAGGGAATCCTCTATTGTGGCGCCGATGACTCAGCATCACATCGAGGATAAGTCTTTGATTTYTAAGAAAGACAAACATTTGCAAGAGGCTAYTAAAGCATTGCRCAATGTGCAATGCGATTTCGCACTGCAAATTTTCTTGCGTTGCGACGGCCGCTATGTATAATTCAGTTCATTGAACGACGGCGCATCTGGCGCGCCAGAGTGCGAAAGCGAAAGCCCTCCGCACCGCCCGCCGCCCCGTCGATCTACCAGTGTCTCCTCCACCCTCCTCCTTTGGTGGATTCAAACCCAAGTCCAAACCGACTTGGGTTTTTTTTCGTCCACTTTCGTCCACATTTCGCCCCCGGCTTCCATGTGATGCAGGGGGCTTGACGAAAAGCCACGACTTTGCTTGTGCGCCATCGCATTCCCCGAGTATAATCGCAGGCTTTTCCGGTCATTGCCCCCGGAAAAGGAATCAGGGAGAGCCTGCAAACACAAGCAGGAAGGTCAGGTCCCAAGGGCCGGCCGAACGACAGGACGCTAAAACGGCGACCGTCACATCGGGCAGTATTCAATAGTCAGGAAAAATCATGAAGACCTTTTCCGCCAAGCCTCATGAGGTAAAGCGCGACTGGTACGTGATTGACGCGACGGACAAGGTCCTCGGCCGTGTTGCCAGCGAAGTGGCACGCCGACTGCGCGGCAAGCACAAGCCGGAATTCACTCCGCACGTCGACACGGGCGATTACATCGTCATCGTCAACGCAGCCAAGCTGCGTGTCACGGGTACCAAGGAAACGGACAAGAAGTACTATCGCCATTCGGGTTACCCGGGCGGTATCTACGAAACGACGTTCGGCAAGATGCAGCAGCGTTTCCCGGGCCGCGCCCTGGAAAAAGCTGTCAAGGGCATGCTGCCGAAGGGTCCGCTGGGCTATGCAATGATCAAGAAGCTGAAGGTTTACGCCGAAGCCGATCATCCGCATGAGGCACAGCAACCCAAGACGCTCGACATCTAAGGAGGCCAATCCATGATCGGTAACTGGAATTACGGTACTGGCCGCCGCAAGAGCGCTGTGGCTCGTGTCTTCATCAAGTCGGGCAAGGGTGAAATCGTCGTCAACGGCAAGCCCATCAACGAGTACTTCGCTCGCGAAACCTCGCTGATGATCGTGCGTCAGCCGCTGGAACTGACCACCCACGCCGAAACGTTCGACATCAAGGTCAACGTGACCGGCGGTGGCGAAACGGGCCAGGCTGGCGCAGTGCGCCACGGCATCACCCGCGCCCTGATCGACTACGACGCCACGCTGAAGCCGACGCTGTCGAAGGCTGGTTTCGTCACGCGCGATGCACGTGAAGTGGAACGTAAGAAGGTCGGTCTGCACAAGGCACGTCGCCGGAAGCAGTTCTCGAAGCGCTGATGCGCTTTCGCAGGTCCGCTCTGGCGGATCTGTCGAATCCGGAAAAACCGCACGCTCTGTCGTGCGGTTTTTTTTCGTCTGCGTGGTGCAGAAATCACCACTTTTCTGGCGAAGGTGTCTCAGATGTCATACATTGATCGGCACAATGGCGGCTCGGAGATACAATCACGGGCCTGCGAATGAGAGGACGAACGATGGTGTCATGGGCCTGAAGTACCGGCCACTGCGACCGCGCCGGGGATTGCGCGCTTCGCGGGCCGTGATTCGTGTGCATCGGCCGTGGCGTGTGTGGATCTGGGCGCTGGTGCTGGCRATCGGGCTTGGACTCGCCGTGGTCTGGGCCATCGATGCCGGCCATGCCATGCGTCAACCTGCCGCGCCAACGGATACGGCACTCGTGGCGGCCAATGCCGCGTTGCGTGTGCAACTGGCCGAGGTGACCGCCGAGCGCGACCAACTGCTTACCAGCGCGAACACCCCGGAGGCCCGTCTCGAGATGGCCCGCGCCGAGCGCGAGCGTCTGGTGCAGCAACTGAAGTCGGCAGAGGCCGAGGTAAGCCAGCTCAAGGAAGACCTTGGGTTCTTCGAGGCGCTGCTGCCGGCCACCGGCGATACGTCTGGCATCCACGTGCGCAGTTTCCGCGTGGTCATCGACGAAGCACAGCCCCAGGCCGTGCACTATCGCCTGCTCGTGATGCAGGGCGGTTCGAAGGCATTTGTCGAGCAGCCCGAATTCAAAGGTGATCTACAATTCACAATTTCAGCAGTCCGGGCTGGGCAGCCGTTAACCATGACACTGCCGAATCCGAAAGAGGCGCCGTTACCGGCGGTGCGCCTCACGCATTACCAGCGTATCGAGGGCGACCTGGCGATTCCCAAGGGCGCCGAGGTACGTGCCGTATCGGTCCGTATCGTGCAGAACGGACAGGTCCGCGCGGCGCAGTCGGCAACGCCGTAGGACCCGAACAAGGAGAGGGATCATGTTGTTTTCGAAGAAGAAAGGCCTGTCGATCGACACCCTGATCGGCCAGGACGCCACCATCGAGGGCGATGTCACGTTCGCGGGCGGCCTGCGCCTGGATGGCCGCGTGCGCGGCAACGTGCTGGCATCGGACGCGCAGCGCAGCATGCTCGTCATCAGCGAGAAGGGCGCAGTCGAGGGCGAAGTGCGCGTCGGGCACCTGATCCTCAACGGCACTGTGACCGGCCCGGTGAGCGCCAGCGAACTGCTCGAACTGCAGCCCCATGCGCGCGTCTACGGYGAAGTGCACTATGCRGCGCTGGAAATGCACCAGGGCGCCATCGTCGAAGGCCGTCTCGTGCCAATCGGGCAGGGTGAGGTGCGCGCCTTGCCGAACCATGTACCGGCCGCCGAGGTCAATCAAGAGACGCCAGTGGAATCGAATACGTCCGAAACCGAGGCCGAAGAGGTGTCGGCCAAGGCCACACCCGAGAACGCAGGCGCCGCGGCCTGATTGTTTGTCGATGGATGTGACGTGAACGCCTAGAAGCCCTTGAAATTTAATGGGTTCGGCACGATTTCGAAGTAGCGCTTAGAATACGGCGTATCTAAATAGGAGAATCCCCATGAACGCAGTCGCTGAGGCACCCGTAACCGAGGACGTGCCGGCACCGTTCGTCTTTACCGACAGCGCCGCCGACAAGGTCAAGCAGTTGATCGAGGAAGAGGGCAATGCCGAGCTGAAGCTGCGCGTATTCGTGCAGGGCGGCGGCTGCTCTGGCTTCCAGTACGGCTTCACGTTTGACGAAGACGTCAACGAAGACGACACCACGATGGTCAAGAACGGCGTGATGCTGCTGATCGACTCGATGAGCTACCAGTACCTGGTGGGCGCCGAGATCGACTACAAGGAAGACATCAACGGCGCGCAGTTCGTGATCAAGAACCCGAATGCCTCGACCACTTGCGGTTGCGGCTCGTCGTTCTCGGCCTGATCCCGGTTTCGGTCGATAAAAAAGCGCACTTCGGTGCGCTTTTTTGTTGCCTGTCGATTCCTGGCAATCAACGCGCGACCTCAACGCGGATAGATCGCCCCAAGCACGCGCGGGCCGGCCGCGCCGGTAACCGTGGGCACGTTGCCGGGCGCGCGCCGCACGCATTGCCGCGCCAGCCAGGCGAAGGCGAGTGCCTCCACCTCCAGGACCGGTACGCCGAAATCATCGGTCGTCTGCACGGCCACGCCCGGAAGCAGCCGCGCGAGTTCAGCCATCACATAGCCATTGCGGGCGCCGCCGCCGCAGACGATGAGCCGGCGCGCATCGGCGGCATGCGTCTGCACGTCGCGCGCGATGGCGGTGGCCGTCAGCGTCGCCAGCGTGGCCTGCACGTCGGCGGCGGGCGGCTGCCGGTCGCCGCGCGTGGCCAGCAGCGCCTGCAGCCAGCCCGGGTGGAACAGATCGCGCCCGGTGCTCTTGGGCGGCGGCGCGCTGAAATAGGGCTCGGTCAGGCACTGCGCCAGCAGCGCCGCATCCACCGTGCCGCTCGCGGCCCAGGCGCCATTGTCGTCGTAGGGCAGGCCGCGATGGCGGTGRATCCAGTCGTCGAGCAGCGCGTTGCCGGGGCCGCAGTCGAACCCGGTGACCGGGCGACCGCTGGCCGTTTCCGGCAGGATGCTGATATTGGAGATGCCGCCGATGTTGCAGACCACGCGGGTCTCGTCCGGCGCGCCGAACAGCGCCGCGTGCACAGCGGGCACGAGGGGCGCGCCCTGGCCGCCGGCCGCCACGTCGCGGCTGCGGAAGTCGGCGATCACGTCGATGCCGGTCAACTCGGCCAGCAGCGCCGGATGCTGACTCTGCCGCGTGTAGCCGGTGCCGTCATAAAGACCGGGGCGATGGCGGATGGTCTGGCCGTGCGCGCCGATGGCCGCGACCGATGCCGGGCGGGCATCGGCGAGCCGCAGCAGCGTCGCCACGCACTCGGCATAGACGCTGGCGAGCGCGTTGGCGGCCAGCGCCTCGCGATGGATCTCATCGTCGCCCGGCTGCTGCAAGGCGCCGAACGCCTCGCGCAACGGCTGGGGAAAGGGGGTGTGCGCCGCCGCCAGCACGACGGGGTGCGCGCCGGAAAAATCGACGAGCACGCCATCCGCGCCATCCATGCTGGTGCCCGACATCAGGCCGATAAATCGCTCGCTGCTTGCCGGGGGCACGGACATGGTCAGTTGCTGGCGGTCAGGACGTTGTAGGTGCGCAGCATGTTGATGCGGCTCAACATCGCGCTGGTATAGGTCAGGAACTGCGTGCGCGACTTGCCGGTCAGCGCCGGCGCTTCCATCAGGGTGATGGTGAGCGGGTTCTGCGGCACGTCGTTGAAGCGGAATTCGTAGTGCAGGTGCGGCCCGGTGGCCCAGCCGGTGGCGCCGACATAGCCGATCACCTGGCCCTGGCTCACGTGCTGGCCCTGGCGCAGCCCGGCAAAGCCGGACAGGTGGGCGTAGTACGTCGAGTACCCGCCCGCGTGCTGGAGCACCACGATGTTGCCGTAGCCGTTCTGCTGGCCGACGAAGTCCACCGTGGCATCGCCGGTGGCGATGACCTTGGTGCCCTGCGGCGCGGCGAAGTCCACACCCTTGTGCTGCGCCCACTGGTGGTGGAGCGGATGGTCACGCCCGCCGAAGCCCGACGATACGCGCGAGAACTCCACCGGCGAACGCAGGAACGGCCGCTTCATGGTGCGACCGTCGAACGTGTAGTAGGCGCCGGCTTCACCTTCTTCCGGGGCGTACCAGAGCGCCTGATGCAATGTGTTGCGATTGATCAGCTCCACGGCCACCACGCGGCCGTTGCGCACGAAGGCGCCGTCGCGGAAACCGGCCTCGTAGACGATGCGGAAGCGGTCGCCCTTGGCGATGTCGTGGTGGAAGTCGATCACGCCCGAGAAGATCGAGATCATCTTCTGGACGATGTCGTCCGGCACGTTGGCGCTGTCCATCGACTTGAAGAAGCCGCCGGCCTCGATCCCGCCGGAAGCCATCTCGTAGTGCACGTCGTTGTCCACGGACTGGACGCGCGCCTTGTAGGTGTAGTCGCCGCCCTCGGCCTTCGGCGCCACGCGCTCGATCACGAGTTCGCGCGAGGCGGCGGCGTCGCCGCCCAGGTTGGCCTGGAGCGACACCAGCAGGTTGTGGTCGTCGATCTCGGCCTGCACGGCCTGGCCGGCGTCGAGGTTGAGCAGCCCACGCGCGGTGGCGTTCTTGAGGATGAACGCCTGGGCGTCGGGATCCTCCACGCCCAGCCGGCGCAGCAGCGTGGCCAGGGTGTCGCTGCGCTGCATGCGGTCCTCGCGCACATAGCGGCTTTCGGGATCGCTCTCGGTGAGCTGTTCGAGCTGGGTGCGCAGGTCGGGCAGGCGAATGGCCTCCTGCACCTTCGGCGCCTGGGGGTCGTCATAGGCATTGCGCGGGGCGACGCCCATCGCGGCAGCCATGCCGAGCGTGAAAACGGTGCCGACAGCAACGGTGAGTTGCTTCCGGCGCCGGGCATGCTGGGGGTTGGTCGGGTCGACAAGCACCACCAGCTCGCGCGCGAAAACTTCGCGGAGACTGGACCACATCACGTAAAATTCAACCTTGATTCCGGGCTCCGCTGCCGCGACGATGTGTCTTCGTCTGCCTTCCTCCCCCGAGGTTGCGGCGCGGGCCAATGTTTGTCAGCCGCCTACAATGGCGGTTGCCGCCGGGCTGCCCCGGCAGACGCAAAGCGCGAATTATACCAGAACGACACCGGCTGTCCGTCGGCGATTCCTTAATTATTTCAACGACTTATCTCATGTCTGAAGTGACCCCGGCCGCCGCGGCCAAATATCCACTTACGCCGTCGGTGATGCAGGCCCTGGAGATCACCAAGCGTGGCTGCGACGAGCTGTTGATCGAAGCCGAGTGGCTCCAGAAGCTCGCCCGCAGCGAGGCCACCGGGGTGCCACTCCGCATCAAGCTGGGCCTGGACCCCACCGCGCCGGACATCCACCTGGGTCACACCGTGGTGCTGAACAAGCTGCGCCAGCTCCAGGACCTTGGCCACCAGGTGATCTTCCTGATCGGCGATTTCACCTCCACGATCGGCGATCCGTCCGGCCGCAATGCCACCCGGCCGCCGCTTACCCGGGAGCAGATCGAGGCCAACGCCCAGACCTACTACCGCCAGGCCAGCCTGGTGCTCGACCCCGCCCGGACCGAAATCCGCTACAACAGCGAGTGGAGCGACCCGCTCGGCGCGCGCGGCATGATCCAGCTGGCAGCCAAGTACACCGTCGCCCGGATGATGGAGCGCGACGACTTCACCAAACGGTTCCGGTCTGGGATTCCRATTTCGGTCCATGAGTTCCTTTATCCGCTCATGCAGGGCTACGATTCCGTGGCGCTCAAGGCCGATATCGAGCTGGGCGGCACCGACCAGAAGTTCAACCTGCTGGTGGGCCGTGAGCTGCAGAAGGAATACGGCCAGGAGCCGCAGTGCATCCTGACCATGCCGCTGCTGGTGGGGCTGGACGGCGTCGAGAAGATGTCGAAGTCGAAAAACAACTACATCGGCGTGGCCGAGGCCCCGAACGACATGTTCGGCAAGCTGATGAGCATCTCGGACGACCTGATGTGGCAGTACTTCACGCTGCTGTCGTTCCGGCCGATGAGCGAGATCGACCTGATGAAGCARGAGATCGCGCTGGGCCGCAACCCGCGCGAATGCAAGGTGGCGCTGGCGCAGGAGATCGTCACGCGCTTCCACAGCGCGGCCGATGCCGAGAAGGCGCTCGAGGACTTCAACCACCGCGCGCGCGGCGGCGTGCCGGACGACATCCCGGCGGTGACGCTGGAAGGCGCGCCGCTGGGCATCGCCCAACTGCTGAAGCAGGCCAACCTGGTGCCGTCCACCTCGGAAGCCAACCGCAATATCGAGCAGGGCGGCGTCAAGATCGACGGCTCCGTGGTCGGCGACAAGTCCACAAAGGTGGCCGCCGGCACCTATGTGGTCCAGGTGGGCAAGCGCCGCTTCGCGCGCGTGACCCTGGTGTAAGGCGCGATGATCGCCCTGATCCAGCGCGTGGCGCAGGCCCGCGTGACCGTGGCGGGCCGCACCACCGGCGAGATCGGCGCCGGGCTGCTGGCGCTGGTCTGCGCCGAGCGCGGCGACACCGAGGCCCAGGCCGAGCGCCTGCTGGCCAAGCTGCTCGCCTACCGCGTGTTTTCAGACGCCGAGGGGAAGATGAACCTGCCGGTGCAGAACATGGACGGGCAGGGCAAGGCGGGCGGGCTGCTGGTGGTGTCGCAGTTCACGCTTGCCGCCGATACCAACAGCGGCACGCGGCCGAGCTTYACGCCGGCGGCGTCGCCCGAGGATGGTMGGCGATTGTATGAACATTTCGTGGCCCGCGCGCGCGCCGCGCATTCGTCGGTGGAAACCGGCGAGTTTGGCGCGATGATGCAGGTCAGCCTCGTCAATGACGGCCCCGTGACGTTCTGGCTGCGCGTGCCGCCGGCCGGCACGGCGTGACACATCCAAGGAGATCCTCATGAAACTCTGGAGCAAGGCATTTGCCGACAACGCGCCCATTCCGGGCGAGTTTGCGTTCTGCGTGCCCGATGCCGCCAATCATGTGGCGCTGTCGAGCAATCGCAATCCGGACCTGCATTGGGACGGTTTCCCCGCCGAGACGCGTTCGTTCGTGCTGGTCGCCCATGATCCCGATGTGCCGAGCGTGGGYGACGACGTGAACCAGGCCGACCGCGAAGTGCCGGCCACGCTGCCGCGCGCGGACTTCTTCCACTGGGTGCTGGTGGACATACCGCCGGGCCTGAACACGATCTCGGCCGGCACGCACAGCGACGGCGTGATCGCGCGCGGCAAGCCGGGCCCGGACACGCTGGTCGGCACGGCCGTGGCCGGCGGCCTGCGCCACGGCACCAACGACTACACGGCGTGGTTTTCCGGAGACGAGGACATGAAGGGCCACTACTTCGGCTACGACGGTCCCTGCCCGCCCTGGAACGACGCGCTGGTGCACCGCTACGTGTTCACGGTCTACGCGCTCGATATCGAACGCCTGCCCGTGGAAGGCCATTTCACTGGCGCCGATGTGCGCCAGGCCATCCAGGGCCACGTGCTGGCCGAAGCCTCGCTCACCGGCACCTACACGCTCAATCCGAAACTGATCCGGTAATCATCCGCACGCCGGGCGCAGACCCGGCGCGCAACCGTCGCCCCCAAGGAACCGGCATGTCGCAAAGCTCCGGGCCGCAGTCGCTGGCCTACACCCACCTGATCGTGATCCGTCATGGCGAGACGGCCTGGAACCGCGCGCGGCGCCTGCAGGGCCAGCTCGATATCCCGCTGAACGAGGTGGGCCGCGCCCAGGCGGCCGCGCTGGCCGAGGCGCTGGCCGGCGAGCCGATCGACGCCATCTATTCGAGCGACCTGGGCCGCGCCATGGAAACCGCCATGCCGCTGGCCGAGACGCTGGGTCTGCAAGTGCGGCCCGACGCCCGCCTGCGCGAGCGCTGCTACGGCGACCTGGAAGGCATGACCTATGCCGAAGTGGCCGAGCAGCGCCCCGAGGACTTCGCGCGCTGGCAGGCCCGCGTGCCGGACTACGCGCCGCCCGAGGGCGAGTCGCTGCTGGAGTTCCACGAGCGCGCGGTCGAGGCCGCGCTGGCGCTGTCGCGCCGGCATCCGGGCGAGCGCATCGCGCTGGTGGCGCACGGCGGYGTGCTCGACTGCCTGTATCGCGAGGCCACCGGCATGACGCTCGAGGCGCCGCGCCAGCACGAACTGCTGAACGCCAGCGTCAACCGCCTGCGCAGCGACAGCGCGCACCTGACCCTGCTGCAATGGGGCGATGTGAGCCACCTGGAGGCGCTGGCGCTCGACGAAGTCGACAAGCGCGTGCCCTAGCCGCGCGTCCGGGGGCCCACCCCGGAAGGCTCAGACCTTGAGCCGGAACGGCGTGAAGTTGGTGTGCCGGTCGAACCAGTCCTCGTTCTCGGCCCGCTTCAGGAAGCCCACCACCTTGTAGGTGACCGGCGTCATGACCACTTCCCAGGCCGTCTTCAACACGTACTGGGCCACGGCCACCTGGATGACCTTCTCCAGCGGCCAGATGCCATAGAAGGCAATCACGTAGAACAGCGAGGAATCGACCAGTTCCCCGGCCAGCGTGGAGCCGATGGTGCGCGTCCACAGCCAGCGCCCGCCGCTCCACAGCTTCATCTTCGCCAGCACGTAGCTGTTGGTGAAGCTGCCGCAGCAGAACGCGATCAGCGACCCCAGCGCGATCCGCCACGTGTTGCCGAACACATCCTCCAGGCTCTTCTGGTAGTCCGCCATGAACGGCGCCACCGGCATCTTCAGCACCACCAGGCTCATGAACGTGGCGAAGGCCAGCGCGGTGAAGCCGGCCCAGACCACGCGGCGGTCGCGGCCATAGCCGTAGACCTCGGTCAGCACGTCGCCAAAAATGTACGAAATCGGGAAGAACAGCACGCCGGCGCCGAAGGTGACCGGGCCGATCACGGGTAGCGTGACCTGCGCCGCCTTGGCCGCGCCGATCAGGTTGGAGCAGAGCAGTACCGTGACGAAGGCCACCATGACCAAGTCGTAGTAGCGGTAGACGCGACCAGTGTGCGCGGCATCGACGGCAGGGAGGGGCGTGGCGTGAGACTCGGGCGAGGACAGGGGCGGGGGCATGGGCGGGAGCGCTTCCGGTGCGGGGGTTCGCGCGATTATGCCAGCGCGGCGCCACACGTGTCGGCAAGCCGGGCCCGCCGGGCCCGCAAAAGAAAACTCCCGGCCGGAGCCGGGAGCCAACACACCCTGGAGGATGGGAAAACCAGGTCGATCAGAGCGACAGCTTGCTGATCTTGGAGCCGTCGATCGAGGCATCGAACATCAGCCCCGCGTTGGTCTGCACGAAGCCGATCACCGGCTGCTGGCCCGTGACGGTATCCAGCTTGCCGTTCGCGCCGATCTTGGCCAGCGCCACGCTGCCGTCCACGCCGGCCGTCCAGCCGCTGGACTGCACGAACTTGTTGTAGGCCTCGGGCGTCATGAACATCAAGATCACCGCTTTCGACTGGCCGCCGGCGGTGAAGCCGAACGAGGCCGAGATCGTGCGGTAGTAGCCCACCGTGGCGCCCTTCGAGCGCAGCGCGCCGTCGCCGTACTCGCCGGCCACGACCAGCCCGCCGCCGATCACGCGCGGGAACACCAGAATGCCCTGGGAACGGTTAGCCAGCTCGCGCGAGCCGTCCACCGAGGCGTAGAGCCGGTTCAGCGCGCCGTCCACGCCGGCGTCGATTTCCTGTTTCTTGGCGGCGGCGTCCTCGGGCGTCTTGGGACCCGTGGTGGTGCAGCCCGCGGCAAAGGCCGTGGCCACGAGCAGGCCCGATCCGGTCACCCGCGTCACGAAATGGCGTCGATTCATATGCAACCTCCTGATGGGGAAAAGTACTGCATTCGACTCTTTCCGGTGGTTCGGACCGGACTTCAGCCGGCGTTAGGCGACTTCACGGTGATGGCGACCACCTCACGCACGACGATCTTCGCCATCTGGCCCTGCTTGATCTTGGTGAGGTCGATGTTCGGGTCACGGACCTTGACCGTGCGCAGCGTCTCGCGCGGGCCACGGAAGGTCACGGTGCGATTGGCGGTATCGATCTTGGTGATCTGCGCCGTGATGGTGGTGGTGATCTCGCGCATCACGCCGGGCTTGCCGCCCTCGGCCGCGCGCGAGGTGCGCTCCACCTGCTCCACCAGCGGGGTGTCCTTGCTGTCGAGCGGCTCCAGCGCCGCCACCACGGCCGCCGCGCGCGTCAGCGTGACGATGTCACCCTTGCGCACGTTGCCGATATTCTTGGCCTCGTCSCCGCCCACGATCTCGACGATATTGCCCTTCGGCCCCTGCACGAGCACGGCCTTCGAGTTGACATCGACATCGACGACCTTGCCGCTGATAACGGCTTCCTCGGCGATGCCGACCGGCGCAGGCGTCTTCTGCGCATGCACGGCGCCAGCGGCCAGGAGCAGGCTGGCAAGCAAGGCAAGGGTCGGGATGGGTCGCTGGATCATGGCTCTGAGTCCTTTCTGGCGCAATGGGCGCTGTAAGTGGAAACTGATGGAGCCATTGTGGACAACCGGCCATAAGCGGGCAATCCACTTCGAAAAAATTTGGAGCGGTGCGCGAAAACGTTTAACTGGCGGGGGCGGGCTGCAATGCGCGGTCGTTGCGCACTGCAGCAGGCCGGATTCGGCYGATTTTGTCTGGGGAGAGGCTTAGGGGACGCTCAGCGGACGCTTAGGGGACGCTTAGGGGACGCTTAGGGGACGCTTAGGGGACGCTCAGGGCGTCTCAAGCAGATCGCTGCCGGAGTCGTCCTGCGGCGTGGCGAGCCCGAAATGCCGGTACGCCGCCGCCGTCGCCACCCGGCCGCGCGGTGTGCGCTGCAGGTAACCCTGCTGGATCAGGTAGGGCTCCAGCACGTCCTCGATGGTGTCGCGCTCCTCGCCGATGGCCGCCGCCAGGTTGTCCACGCCCACCGGGCCGCCGCCGAACTTGTGCAGCACGGCTTCCAGCAGCTTGCGGTCCATCAGGTCGAAGCCGACGCGGTCCACGTCGAGCATCGCCAGCGCGGCATCGGCCGTCTCGCGGCTGATCGTGCCGTCGCCCTTCACCTCGGCGTAATCGCGCACGCGGCGCAGCAGCCGGTTGGCGATACGGGGCGTGCCGCGCGCCCGGCGGGCTATCTCGAGCGCACCCAGGGGCTCGATCACCGCGTTGAGCAACTGGGCCGAGCGCGTGACGATGCGCGCCAGTTCCTCGGCCGTATAGAACTCCAGCCGCGCCACGATGCCGAAGCGGTCGCGCAGCGGGTTGGTCAGCATGCCGGCGCGCGTGGTGGCGCCCACCAGCGTGAACGGCTGCAGGTCCAGCTTGACCGAGCGGGCCGCCGGGCCTTCGCCGATCATGATGTCGATCTGGTAGTCCTCGAGCGCCGGGTACAGGATTTCCTCGACGACCGGCGAGAGCCGGTGGATTTCGTCGATGAACAGCACGTCGTTGGCTTCGAGGTTGGTCAGCAGYGCGGCCAGGTCGCCCGGGCGCTCGAGCACCGGCCCGGAGGTCTGGCGCAGGCTCACGCCCATTTCGCGCGCGATGATGTGGGCCAGCGTGGTCTTGCCGAGGCCCGGCGGGCCGAACAGCAGCACGTGGTCCAGCGCYTCGCGGCGGTTGCGGGCCGCGTGCATGAAGATGTCGAGCTGGCCACGGATCTTTTCCTGGCCGACGTACTCGTCCAGCAGCTTGGGCCGCAGGGCGCGCTCGAAGGCCTCCTCGCGGGCGGAGGCGGGGGTGGCCGAGATAACCCGTTCGGGCTGGCGCTCGGCGCCGGTGAGCTTGTCGGTTTCGATCATGGCGGTGGAATGCGGGACAGCCGTCATTCTACGCCGGCTGCCTCTCGCGCTAGCCCTTCGCTAGCCCTTCGAGAGCGACTTCAGCGCCAGCTTGATGCCGTCGGACACACCCGTGCCGGCCGGCACCTGCTTGATGGCCAGCGCGGCCTCTTTCTCGGAGTAGCCCAGCGCCAGCAGGGCGTTGAGCACGTCCACGGCGCTGTCGGCGACGGGCGTGGCGCCCGGCGCGTGGCCCAGTTCGGCCCCCAGCTTGCCCTTGAGTTCCAGCAGCAGCCGCTCGGCGGTTTTCTTGCCGATGCCTGGAATCCGCGTCAGCCGGCCTGCCTCCTGCAGTGTGACGACCTGCGCCAGTTCGCTCACGGACAGCCCCGACAGCACGGCCAGCGCCATGCGTGCGCCGATGCCGGTGATCTTGATCAACTCGCGGAACGTGTTGCGCTCGGACGCCGAGCCGAAGCCGTAGAGCAGGTTGGCATCCTCGCGCACGATCTGCTGCGTCAGCAGCGTCACCGGCTGGCCCACGGCGGGCAGGTTGTAGAACGTGCTCATCGGCACGTCGATCTCATAGCCCACGCCGTGGCAGTCGACCAACAGGTGCGGGGGATTCTTCTCAAGCAGGGTGCCGGCAATGCGACCGATCATGGTGGGCAGGGTGGGGTGACGAAATTGCCGGCAAGTGTAGCGCGTGCGGGTGGCGCGCTGGCGGTTATCGCTGCGGGTTATCGCTCCGGTGCGCTGTCCACGGCGCGGCGGCCCAGCGCCGGGTCGTCGGTGAAGACGCCATCCACGCCGGCGGCCAGGAAGGCCTGGATTTCGCGCACCAGGCCGTTGGGGCTGCGCGTGGCGTCATCGCCGGCCACCCGGAACGGCTTCGGCAGGAAGCTGTTCTCGGGCCGGAACGTGTACGGGTGGACCGTCAGCCCGGCCGCGTGGGCGTTGGCCACCAGCGCCGTGGGGGCGGCCAGCCCGCCCTGGGCGTCGCGTGGCACCACGTTGCTCTTCTCGGGGCCGATGCCGTTGGCGTAGGTCGCCACTTCGCGCAGGCCCAGTGGCGTGAGCATCTCGGCGTAGTTGCGCGTGTCGCCGGCCAGGCGCCAGTCGGCGGGGCGGCTGGACGGGCTGCCAATCAGCTGTACGATCTTCACGTTCGGCATCGAGGTGCCCAGCAGCCGCTTCATCGTGCGCAACGGGCCCACTTCGAACGACTGGACGAAGACCGGCGCGCTGCGGGCGTAGGCGTTGGCCTGCAGCGCGGCGGCGACTTTCTCCTCGAGCGGCAGGCCGATACCCCGGAAGTAGCTCGGGTGCTTCAGCTCGGGGTAGATCCCCACCGGGCGGCCGCGCTTGATGGCCGCCTGCGAGGCCAGCCGCAGGATTTCGTCGAAAGTGGGAATCTCGAACTGGTCGTTCAGCTTGGCGTTGAGCGGGCGCAGCTTGGGAATGCGCTCGCGGGCGCGCAGCGTCTTCAGCTCGGCCAGCGTGAAGTCCTCGGTGAACCAGCCGGTCAGGCGTTCCCCGTCGATGACCTTGATGCGCTTGCGGTCGGCAAACTCCGCCACTTCGGCCACATTGGTGGTGCCGGTGATGTCGTTCTCGTGGCGGGCGACCAGCACGCCGTCGCGGGTCATGACGAGGTCCGGCTCGATCACGTCGGCGCCGTCCTCGATGGCCTTGGCGTAGGACGCCAGCGTGTGCTCCGGGCGCAGCGCGCTGGCGCCGCGATGGGCGATGACCAGCGCTTTCGGGGCCGGCGGGGCGGCCGGGGCGGGCGCCGGGACCGCCGCGGTGGAGGCCGCCGCCTTGTCCTTATGTGCGTGGTGCGGCGTGGCGCAGCCCGCAATCAGGGTGGCAGTGGCAAAGGCAAGGGTCAGGCGGGGAAGGAAGGACATCGCGCGGCGTTCATGGGATGGGGCGGAACGCCGATTGTACGAGCAGAGGCCGGAGTTGGCCTGTCCGGCGCCGGACTACCCGACCAGGCGCCCGCGCCGCACGCGCAGCCCCTTGCGGGCCAGGTCGGGCGCCATGCCGGCCAGCGTGCCGAGGGTATCGCCGCCGTTGGCATGGCAGATGGCCACGCCGAGCGCATCGGCCGCATCGGAACTCGGCCGGCCGGACAGCGCCAGCAGCCGCATCACCATCTCCTGCACCTGTTCCTTGTTGGCCCGGCCATAGCCGACCACGGCCACCTTCAACTGGAGCGCGGTGTACTCGAACACGGGCAGGCCATGGCCGACAAGGCCGCAGATGGCGGCCCCGCGCGCCTGGCCGAGCATCAGCGTGGACTGCGGATTGACGTTGACGAAGACCTTCTCGATGGCCGCGCAGTCGGGCGCATAGGTGCGGGCGACTTCGGAGATGCCGTCGTAAAGGGTCTTGAGCCGCTCCGGGAGGCTGGAATTCCCGTCGCTCTTGATGGTGCCGGAGGCCACGTAGGCCAGCTTGTTGCCGTGTTTTTCCAACACGCCAAAGCCGGTGGTGCGGAGGCCGGGATCGATGCCGAGGATGCGCATGGTGTTGTTTGGGCTTCGTTCGTCGTGGTGCTTTGCTAGACCACCCCTCTCCCCGACCCTCTCCCACTGAGGGGAGAGGGCCGGCGCCTCAGTATGCGCCGCCGCGTCTCAATGCCGGAAGTGGCGCGTGCCGGTCAGCACCATGGCGATGTTGCGCTCGTCGGCGGCGGCGATCACCTCGTCGTCGCGCATCGAGCCGCCCGGCTGGATCACGCAGGTTGCGCCTGCATCCACCACCACGTCCAGGCCGTCACGGAACGGGAAGAAGGCGTCGCTGGCCACGGCG
The DNA here is from genome assembly GCF_052114485.1 of Cupriavidus sp. KB_39. Taxonomy (NCBI): domain Bacteria; kingdom Pseudomonadati; phylum Pseudomonadota; class Betaproteobacteria; order Burkholderiales; family Burkholderiaceae; genus Cupriavidus; species Cupriavidus sp. KB_39. The sequence goes on along the minus strand of NZ_JBFREV010000020.1, from coordinate 61,965 downwards.
GAGCCCGCCAGGGTCAGGCCGGCGTTCTGCGCCTTGATGCTGGCGATGCGGGCGGAATCCACGCGGCTCATCTGGCCCGCGCCCACGCCCAGCGTCATGCCGCCGCCGCAGAACACGATGGCGTTCGACTTCACGAACTTGGCCACGCGCCAGGCGAACATCAGATCGTCCATTTCCTTCGGGGTGGGATGGCGGCGCGTCACCACGCGCAGCTCGGACGGCTGCACGTTGCGCGCATCGGGRCCCTGCACCAGCAGGCCGCCGCCCACGCGCTTGAGGTCGTATTGGTTCACGCCCTTGCCCAGCGGAATCTCCAGCAGACGCACGTTCTGCTTGGCCGCGAACACGTTGCGGGCCGCCGTGCTGAACGAAGGGGCGATCAGCACTTCCACGAACTGCTTCGCCACGGCCTGCGCGGCGGCTTCGTCCAGTTCCACGTTGAAGGCGATGATGCCGCCGAAGGCCGAGGTCGAGTCGGTCTTGAAGGCYTTGTCGTAGGCTTCCAGCGCGTTCACGCCCACGGCCACGCCGCACGGGTTGGCGTGCTTGATGATCACGCAGGCGGCGCCGTTGGCGGCATCGAACGACTTCACGCACTCCCACGCGGCGTCCGCGTCGGCGATGTTGTTGTACGACAGCTCCTTGCCCTGCAGCTGCACGTAGTTGGCCAGCGCGCCGTCCACGGCCTTCAGGTCGCGGTAGAAGGCAGCCGACTGGTGCGGGTTCTCGCCGTAGCGCATCTCCTGCACCTTCTCGAAGGCCAGGTTCAGCGTCTTCGGATAGGCGCTGCGGGCCTGGTGCGACTTGTCGGCGCCGAGGCTGGTCAGGTAGTTTGTGATCGCGCCGTCATATTGGGCGGTATGCGCGAAGACCTTGGTGGCCAGGCGGAAGTTGGTGTCGTAGCCGACGCTGTTGGCGTTGGCGCGCATTTCGTCCAGCACCACGGCGTAGTCGGCCGGGTCCACGATCACGGTCACGTCGCGGTGGTTCTTGGCCGCCGAGCGCAGCATGGTCGGGCCGCCGATGTCGATGTTCTCGATGGCGTCCGGCAGCGTGCAGTCATCCTTGGCCACGGTCTGCTGGAACGGGTACAGGTTCACCACCAGCAGGTCGATGGTGGGAATCTGGTGCTCGGCCAGCGCGGCCATGTGCTCGGGCAGGTCGCGGCGAGCCAGGATGCCGCCGTGCACCTTGGGGTGCAGCGTCTTCACGCGGCCGTCCAGCATTTCCGGAAAGCCGGTGTAGTCGGCCACCTCCGTCACGGGCAGGCCGGCGTCGGCCAGCAGCTTGGCGGTGCCGCCGGTGGAAAGCAGCACCACGCCGAGCGCGTTCAGGTCGCGCGCGAAATCGACGATGCCGGTCTTGTCGGAAACGGAGAGAAGGGCTTGCTTGATCATGGCTTGGGGGAACGCTTCAAAGTAAACCGTGTTGCTGCAGCTTCTTGCGCAGCGTGTTGCGATTGATGCCGAGATAGGCGGCCGCCAGCGACTGGTTGCGCTCTGCGCGCGCCATCACGGCTTCCAGCAGGGGCCGTTCCACGGCCTCCAGCACCATGTTGTACATATTGGACGGCTCTTCGCCGTCCAGGTCGCGAAAGTAGGTATCCAGGCTGTCCCGGATGCATTGATCGATGGCGTTGCGGCTCATGCGGCAAGCAATTCCTTGTTCTTGTTGTTGTTGTCGGCGTTCTTATCTTGGCCTTCGGCCGTGGCGTCGCCGTCTTCCACATAGACCAGGCGGTCGGAAATCGCCGCCTGCTCGTCGAAGAAGGCGTTCACGGCCTCCAGCTGCGCCGTGGTGGACTCCAGCGTGTTCATCCGATGCCGGAACAGGTTCGCGCCCTTGAGGCCGCGCGTGTACCAGGCAATGTGCTTGCGCGCGGTGCGCACGCCGGTGAACTCGCCGTAAAACGCGTAGTGGTCGGCCAGGTGATGGTTCATGATCGCGCGGATCTCGGCCACCTCGGGCGACGGCAGCATCTCGCCCGTCGCCAGGAAGTGTTCGATCTCGCGGAACAGCCACGGCCGGCCCTGCGCCGCGCGGCCGATCATGATCGCGTCCGCGCCGGTGGCGGCCAGCACCTCGCGCGCCTTCTGCGGCGACGTGATGTCGCCGTTGGCCACCACGGGAATCCGGATCGACTGCTTGACCGCCGCAATCGTCTCGTACTCGGCCTCGCCGTGGTACAGGTCCGCGCGGGTGCGCCCGTGGATCGTCAGCATGCTGATGCCGGCGTCTTCCACCAGGCGCGCCACGCGCAGCGCATTCTTGTGCTCGCGGTCCCAGCCGGTGCGGATCTTCAGCGTCACGGGCACGCGGTCGCCCACGGCACCCACCACGGCCTCGACGATGCGCACCACCAGCGGCTCGTTCTGCAGCAGCGCCGACCCGGCCGCCACGTTGCAGACCTTCTTGGCCGGGCAGCCCATATTGATGTCGATGATCTGCGCGCCCCGGTCCACGTTGTAGCGGGCCGCCTCGGCCATCATCCCCGGCTCGGCRCCGGCAATCTGCACCGAGATCGGCTCCACCTCGCCCGCGTGGTTGGCGCGGCGCATGGTCTTCTCGCTCTTCCAGAGCTGGGCGTTGGACGCCACCATCTCGGACACCGCGTAGCCCGCGCCCAGCTGCTTGCACAGCTGGCGGAACGGCCGGTCCGTCACCCCGGCCATGGGGGCGACGAACAGGTTGTTGCGAAGACGATGCGGACCGATCTGCACGATAGGAATAGCGAATGGAACAGGCGCACGTGACGGTTTTGCGTCACATGGCGCGTTCGGTAAACGGGTACTGGGGGAAGGCGCGAGGGCGGGATTTTACCGCCAAACGGACCGGGTTGCCCAAGAAATGAGCAAATATCATGGATGAGGGGGCGGGCCGTGCCTGCGTGGCACGGTGCCCGCCCCCCACGAGGGATCAGCGGCGCGCGCCGTACATCATGTGGCGCGCCAGCGCGTCCTTGAGCGGCGCCACGCAGGCCAGCGCTGCCAGCGACGCCCCGCGCGCATGGGCCGCCAGCGGCCCGCCGATGCCGAAGACACGCGGCAGCAGGTCGGTCACGCCGATGGTCATCGCCCGGTCCACGCGGTGGCGGCCGGCGAAGGCCTGCAACGCCTGCGGCGTGCAGCCGGCGCGCAGCGAGTCAGCCAGTGCGAAGGCATCGCGCAGGCCAAGGTTCAACCCTTGTCCGGCCACCGGATGCAGCGTCTGGGCGGCGTTGCCGACCGCCGCGATGCGGCCATCGACGGTCACCGGCGCCGCATTCAGCCCCAGCGGGAACGCGTGGCGCTTGCCCACCAGCGTGAAGCGGCCCATGCGCGAGCCGAACGCCTCGCCCAGTTCCGCGGCGAATTCGGCATCGGACAGCGCGAGCCGCCGCATGGCCGTATCGGGCGGGCAGCACCAGACCATCGCATAGCCGGCAGTGCCGTGTTCGTCATGCGGCAGCAGCGCGAGCGGCCCTTCCTCGGTGAAGCGCTCCCAAGCCCAGCCTCGCCGCGGTTGCGTACACGTCACATGGCCGATGATGGCCGTCTGTTGGTAGTCGCGCCGCCGGGAGGTTTCGGCGCTGCGCGCCAGCCGCTGCGTGCGCTGGTGGAACAGTCCGCCTTCGGCCTGCACGGCGAGGCGCGCCGTGACCGCCATGGGCAGCCCGACCTGATCGGCATGCGAGGTGCCGGTCAGCCGCACCAGCGCGGCATCTTCCTGCCGCTCGGCCTTGGTGTCCTGCGCGATGTCGTCGATGCGCGTCTCGAACTGGCGCGCCAGGCGGCCCGGCGCGGCGTCCGCGGCACGAGCCAGCGCGCGTTCCAGCGTCTGGCACAGGTCGCCATAGCGCACGACATAGCCGAGCGCCGGCACGCCGTAGTCGTCGTGATGCAGTTTCACGTGGCCAAAGCGCCCGCGCTGCGACACGTGAATGTGCTCGATAGGTTGCACCGGCATCGGCCACGCGCCAATCTGCTCGAGCAGCTGGCGGCTGCCGTGCGACAGCGCAATCGCCCGGGGGTCCCGCGCGGCGCGGGCCGGCGTGGCCGCATCGATCAGCACGATCCGCCACGGCGTGGTGCGCAGCAACTGCGCCGCCAGCGCCAGGCCGACGGGCCCGCCGCCGACGATGGCGATGTCGAACGGCTCAGGGCTGGGCGCCGGACTGTGGCTGGGACTGGGAGTGGTGCTGAGGGTCACGGGGCTTGTCATCAGGAGCTTCCTCGCCGGATTGGGCCGTATCGGCCGCATTCGCCGCATTCGCCGCGGCACGCTTCCACAGCACGGCATCCGTGCGCGACTTGCCGGCGGCGGCATCGCGCAGCGCGTTGTCGAGCTTCTGCTGGTGGAAGCCGGGCAGGGCCTGGAGGTGCGCCACCAGCGCATCGCCGTTGGCGGCGTCCAGCGGGGCCACGCAGCCCTGCTTGCTCTCGGCGTCGCCGGCCAGGATCAGCCAGGCGGCGCCGGTCCACGGCGCGCGGTCGGAAACGCGCACGATCACGCGTTCCAGCGCGTCCCAGGCGAGTTCCTCGCGCTGGCCGTCAGGACGATGCACGACCAGGCGGTCGTCATACAGATTGATCACGAACGGCTCGCCCGGCACCACTTGCCGCGCTGCTGCGGGCTTGCTGGAATGCGTGTGTTGCGTGCCGCCACCGCTGAACAGCTTGCGGAGCAGGGTCTTCATCGTGCGATGTCTCCCAGGTTGTCGCGCATCAGCGCTTCGATGTCATCGGCCTTGACCGGCACGCCGCGCGTGAGCAGGTCGCAGTCGCCGGCGGTGACGACCGCGTCGTCCTCGATCCGGATGCCGATATGCCAGTAGCGCTCCGGCACGTCTTCAGCCGGGCGCACGTAAATACCAGGTTCGATGGTCAGCACCATGCCGGGTTCCAGCGGCCGCCACGGCCGCTCGCCCTCATGGCCGGCGGGCAGCGGGCCCGGCGCGCGGTACTCGCCCACGTCGTGCACGTCCATGCCCAGCCAGTGGCCGGTGCGGTGCATATAGAAGCGGCGATAGCTGCCGCTGGCCAGCACGTCGTCGAGCGTGCCTTCCTTGTTGCGATCGAGCAGGCCGGTGTCGAGCATGCCCTGCGCCAGCACCTTCACGGCGGCGTCGTGGGGCACGTTGTACGGCACGCCGGCGCGCGTCTCGGCGATGGCGGCGTCCTGCGCGGCCACCACCAGGTCGTACAGCTCGCGCTGGGCGGGCGAGAAGCGGCCCGAGACCGGGAAGGTGCGGGTGATGTCCGACGCATAGCCGTCGAGTTCGCAGCCGGCGTCGATCAGGCACAGGTCGCCGTCGCGCAATTCGGCCGGGCCGGCGCGGTAGTGCAGCACGCAGGCGTTCGGGCCGGTGGCCACGATCGAGTTGTAGGCCACGCTCTGCGCGCCATGGCGACGGAATTCGTAGAGCAGTTCGGCTTCGAGGTGATATTCGCGCAACCCGGCCCGCGAGGCGCGCATGGCCCGCACGTGCGCCTGGGCCGAGATCTCGCCCGCGCGGCGCATGATCGCCACCTCGCCGGCGTCCTTGAACAGCCGCATTTCGTCGAGGATAGTGCGCACGTCGAGCGCGGCGGACGGTGCGGCCACGCCGGCGCGGCCCTGCATGCGCACGGCGTCGAGCCAGCCGCGCACCTTCAGGTCCGTCTCGGCCGAGGCGGCCAGCGGGTAGGCCACCTGGGCGCGATTGGCCAGCAGCGGCGGGAGCAGGGCGTCGATTTCCTCCACCGAGTGCGCCTCGTCCAGGCCGAACGCGGCGCGCGCGCCTTCCGGGCCATGGCGGAAGCCATCCCAGATCTCGCGCTCCTCGTGCTTGGGGCGGCAGAACAGGATGCTGCGGTCCGCGCCGGCGCCTTCCCCGGGCGCGCCGGCCACCAGCACCAGCACCGCCTCGGGCTCGGTGAAGCCGGTCAGGTAATAGAAATAGCTGTCGTGACGATAGGGATAGTCGCTGTCACGGTTGCGCATGGCCTCGGGCGCGGTGGGCACGATGGCCACGCCGCCGCCGCCGGCGCGCAGATGTTGCAGCACGCGGGCGCGGCGGTCGCGGCAGGCGCCAAGCAGGGCGGAGTCGGGTGCGGACATGGAGTGGGTGGCGAGGTGGCGAGGTGGGGAATGATGCCGATTCTAAACCCGTCGGCGTGCGGGTGGCCCCGCTGGGAGCCTGGCTGGTGGCGCGGGCGCCTCAGGCGCCGCCGGTGCCGGTGGCGGGCACGCCCAGTTCGGCGCGCAACTCGGTATCCAGCGCGGCCAGCTGCGCCGGCGTGCCGACGTTCTCCCAACGGCCGTCGAAACGTTCGCCGGTGGCATCGCTGCTGGCAATCGCTGCGCGGTAATAGGGCGTCATCGCCACTTTCTGACCCGGCGCGATCTCGCGGAACAGGCGCGTGTCGTACAGGCCGATATTGCCGAAGGTCAGCGGCACGGCATCCCCCGCATCATCGGGCAGCCGCAGCAGGCCGTCGGCGCCCAGCGCGAAGTCCCCGCGCGGGTGGAAGGGCGGATTGGGCACCATCACCAGGTGCATCATCGGTCGCTCCGCACCGGCCATGGCGCGGGCGCGCGGCAGCAGCGCGGCGTAGTCGAAGTCGCAGAAGATGTCGCCCGACACGGCCAGGAAGATCTCGCCGGCGTCAGGGTTTGGCGTCAGTAGCGGCAGGGCCTTGGCGATGCCGCCAGCCGTCTCCAGCGCGCTGCCTTCGGCCGACCAGTGCAGGCGCACRCCGAAGCGCGAGCCGTCGCCGAGCGCCGCTTCCAGCTGCTCGCCGAGCCAGGCATGGTTGATGACGATGTCGGTCAAGCCGGCGCGCGCCAGCGCCTCGATCTTCCAGACGATCAGCGGCTTGCCGCCCACGCGCAGCAGCGGCTTGGGGCAGGTATCGGTCAGCGGACGCATGCGGTCGCCGCGTCCCGCCGCGAAGATCATCGCTTTCAGGGTGTTCACAACCAATACTCCAGGGCGATCAGCGTGGCCATGCCGCCGGCAATCGTCCAGCCCACGCTGCGCGTGTAGGCGGCGATGACGATGGCCACCAGCCCGGCCACGAGCCGGGTGTTATAGGGGCTCAGGTAGAGCGCGCCGTCGTGCATCAGCAGGTCCGGGGCGATCAGCGCCGAGAGCATCGCCGCCGGCACGAACTGGAGCGCGGTGCGGAACCAGGACGGCAGCCGCACGCGGCCTTCCACGGCGATGAACGACAGCCGGATCAGGTACGTGGCAAGCCCGGCGCCCAAAAACACCCACAGCAAGGTCATCGGATTCATGCCGCCGGCTCCTTGCGCGGGCTGCGGCCCGGCGTGGGGTGCCCGCGCCCGAGCAGCAGCATGCCCGCCGCGATACCGCCCAGCGCGGCCACCATCAGGCCCAGCTTGTGCGGCAGGCCGAAGCAGGCCACCGCCAGCGCCGTGGCCACCAGCGCGGCGGCCACGTGGGCGCGGTGCTTGAGGTTCGGCACGATGATGGCGATGAAGGTCAGCGGCAGGAAGAAATCGAGCGGCCAGTCCTGCGGCACCTGCGCGCCGACCAGCACGCCGGCCAGCGTGGAGAGCTGCCAGCTCGACCACAGCGAGAAGCCGGCGCCGAAGTAGAACCAGTGGCGGTAGCGCGCCCGCTCGCCGGTATCGCCCAGGCGGCGCGTCATGGCGGCGAAGGCCTCGTCGGTCAGCAGGTAGGCCACCAGCGCCTTCCAGCGGCGCGGCAGCGGTGCCAGCGACGGGGCGATCGTGGCCGAATAGAGCGCGTGGCGCAGGTTGACCATCGCCACGGTGAAGGCGATCACCAGCGCCGGCGTGCCGGCCGCCCAGAGTTGGGTCAGGATCATCTGGGAGGCGCCGCCGAACACGATGGCGCTCATCGCGCAGGCCAGCCAGGCGGGCATGCCGGCATTGACCGCCAGYACGCCATAGATCAGGCCGAACGGCACCACGCCGAGCAGCATCGGCGCCAGCGCGCGCACGCCGGCCCACCATTCCCCGCCACGGGTGACCGGCGCGGGGCTGGGCGATGCAGGATCAGCGGGGGCGGCGCTCAAAACGTGAACCCGGCGGGGCGCTCGGTGCCTTCCAGGGCATCGAGCAGCCGCACCAGCTTGCGCAGCTCGGTGTAGCGGCCGGCCACGTTGCGCGTGTACTTGAGYACCAGCGGCAGGTTGGCGAGGTAGCCGTCCTTGCCATCCCGGTGGTACAGGCGGGCGAAGATGCCGAGCACCTTCAGGTGGCGCTGCAGGCCCATCCACTCGAAATCGCGGTAGAAGGCGCCGAAATCGGCGTTCAGCGGCAGCCCGGCCTTGCGCGCGCGCTCCCAGTAGCGGATCAGCCAGTCGAGCTGCTGCTCTTCGTCCCACTCTATATAGGCGTCGCGCCAGAGCGAGACCGCGTCATAGGTGGCCGGGCCGATCACGGCGTCCTGGAAGTCCAGGATGCCGGGGTTGGCGCCATCGGGCAGGACCATCAGGTTGCGCGAGTGATAGTCGCGATGCACGTAGACCTGCGGCTGGGCCAGGTTGTTGGCCAGCACGGCGTCGAAGACTTCGCGCAGGTCGGCCTGCTGGGCGTCGTTCAGCGTGGCGCCCAGGTGGCGGCCCACGTACCACTCGGGGAACAGGTCCAGCTCGCGCTGGAGCAGGGCGCKGTCGTAGGCGGGCAGCGTGCCGGGGCGGGTGGCCAGCTGGATCCTGACCAGCGCGGCGGCGGCGTCGTCATAGAGGCCGCGCGCGGACGAGGCGTCCAGCTTCGACAGGTAGGTCTGGCTGCCGAGGTCGGCCAGCAGCAGGAAACCCTGCGCCAGGTCCTGGGCCAGCACGGTGGGCACGGTCACGCCGGCCTCGCCGAACAGCCCGGCCACGTGGATGAACGGCCGGCAGTCCTCGTGCGCGGGCGGGGCGTCCATGACGATGGCCGTCGGATGGGCGGCATGGCCGGTGCGCACGCGGAAGTAGCGGCGGAAGCTGGCGTCGGCGGATGCCGGGGCGCAGGAGTCGGGGTCGATCGACCATGTGGCGCCGAGCCCGGCGACCCAACTCTTGAGCTGGGCGATACGCGGGTCGGAGGTTGGGTCGTGAATAAGTGCTGCCATGCCGGATTGGGTGGATACGATGCCCCGTATAATACCCGACCAGACCCGGGCGCCGGGTGGCCCCCGGGAGGGGCCTTTGTTGCCCCGCAGCCTGCTCCGGCAAGGGTTGGCGGGAAGTACGGAACCGTTCGCGGGACCGTTCCGCAGCCCGGCGCCGAGCCGACCGATAACCGTCCGCATGACCGAACAACAACGATCACCGCATCATCCGGCCACCCGACCGCCCGCGCTGCGCGGCCTGCCGCGGCGCATGCGTGCCGCTTTGCCGGCCAGCACCCTGCGTCCGCTCGTGCTGGCCATGGCGGGCCTGTCGGTGAGCGTGCACGCGCAATATGGCGCGGGCTCGGCCATCCCGAACATCGACATCGCCGAGCCGGCGGTCACCCAGACCCCCGAAGCCCCGCCGCCCRCGCCGGAAGCCGGCGTGCTGGTGCCGCGCCTGGACGAGGCGCCGCCGAAGGCGGCCACGGCCAGCAGCATGAACATCGCGCCGAGCTCGACCCCGTCGAACCCCAACGCCCCGGCCTATGTCTCGGGCGACAGCCTGACCGGCTTCAGCGAAAAGGGCGTGGCGCTCGAGGGCAATGCCGAGCTGCGCCGAGACGGCGCCGTGGTCAAGGGCGACAAGGTGACCTATGACCAGGACACCGACGAGGCCCATGCCACGGGCAACGTGCGCCTGTCCAAGAGCGGCACGCTGGCCGTGGGCCCCGAGGCCAAGCTGCGCGTGGAGGCCAACGAGGGCTACATGCTCTCGCCCGACTACTATTTCCACCAGACCGGCGGCGCGGGCAGCGCGGAGCGCATCGACTTCATCGACCCCGACCGCAGCACGATGAAGAAGGCGTCGTACACGACCTGTTCGCCCGACAACGCCGACTGGTACTTCAGCGCGAACCGCATCGACATCGACAGCGACCGCCAGGTGGGTACCGCCTACGGCGGCGTGCTGCGCTTCTTCAACGTGCCGATCGCCGGCGCGCCGGCGTTCTCGTTCCCGCTGAACGACGAGCGCCGCAGCGGGGTGCTGGCGCCGCTGATGGGGTACAGCTCCAAGTCGGGGCTCGACCTGACAGTGCCGTACTACTTCAACCTGGCGCCGAACCGCGACCTGACGCTCTATCCGCGCCTGCTGACCTCGCGCGGCGTGCAGCTGGGCGGCGACTACCGCTACCTCGGCGATGGCTACTCGGGCCGCCTGCGGGCCGAATTCCTGCCGGACGACAGGAAGGCCGAGCGTGACCGCTGGGCGTATTCGTTCCAGCACACCCAGCGGATCATTCCGGGCATGACGGCGTATGCCAACGTCAGCAAGGTGTCCGACGACCAGTATCCGGACGACCTGACGCGCTCGGTCTCCCAGTCCACGCTGCGCCAGTACACGCAGGAAGGCGGCGTGATCTACAACTGGCAGGACTTCACGTTCATGGCACGGGTGCAGAAGTTCCAGACGCTGCGCCCGAGCGAGCCGTCGTACGAGCGCGAGCCGCAGTTGAACGCCCGCTACACGCGTTATGACTTCGGCGGCTTCGATATCTCGGTGGAAGCCGACTACACCCGCTTCCGGATCCCGCTGACGTCCACCGGCTTCCAGCAGCCCGAGGGCAACCGCGCGTTCATCCAGCCGGTGATCAGCTACCCGATCATCCGCCCGGGCTGGTTCGTGACGCCGAAGGTGATTTTCAACGCCGCGCAGTACAACATGGACACCGGCACCAACACCACCGGCGCGCAGAACTCKTTCGGCCGCGCCATTCCCACGGTGAGCCTGGACTCGGGCATGGTGTTCGACCGCGCGGCGCCYGGCGTRAGCAARCTGTTCGGCGTGAACTACACCCAGACGCTGGAACCGCGCCTGTTCTACGTCTACACGCCGTTCCGCGACCAGAGCCAGTTCCCGCTGTTCGATACTGTCCAGACAGACTTTGGCTATGGGCAGATCTTCAGCGAGAACGCGTTCACCGGTAATGACCGGATCGCCGACAACAACAAGCTCACGGCGGGCGTGACCACGCGCCTGATCGAGTCCGAKACCGGCATCGAGCGCTTCCGCGGCACGCTGGCGCAGCGCGTGGACTTCACCGGCCAGCGCGTGCAGCTGACCGGTACATCCACAGATACCAAGCCGAGCTATTCTGACTTGCTCGCAGCTACCACGATCCAGCTGTTCCGCGGCTACTATCTCGATGCGGGCATCCAGTACAGCCCCGAGGACAACCGCGTGAATTACTCGAACGTGGCGTTCGCGTGGCGGCCGGAGTCGCGCAAGCTGGTCAACGTGGGCTACCGCTACCGCCGGCCGACCTCGGTGACCGATAACTCCGCCATCGACCAGTTCGAGCTGTCGAGCCAGTGGCCGATCACGCGCCGCACCTACGGTATTGGCCGGGTGGCGTTCGACCAGACCGCCAACCAGCTGGTCGATGCGCTGGCCGGCATCGAATACGCCGCCGACTGCTGGGTGGGACGCGTGGTATACCAGCGTTTCCGCAACACCACGCAGGGCTATACCGGCCGGTTCTTCCTGCAGGTGGAATTCCGCGGGTTGTCCAAGATCGGTTCCAACCCGCTGGACATGCTGCGTCTGAACGTGCCCGGCTACGAGCCTGTTACCGCACGTCCGGTGCCCACGTCCCAGTACGATCACTATGAATGACGGACCAAGATGAAACGTCGAGCTTCCAACGCGCTGTCCCGATCCAACCCCCTGTGGCACGTGGCGATGGCTGCCGTGCTTGCCGCGCTGGCCGCGCCAGCCGTGGCGCAGCTCAAGGCCCCGTCGGCGCCCTCGGGCAAGCCGTCACTTTCCGGTAGCGGCAGCGGCAGCGGCCGCACCTCGGGCATCTTCCTGCAGCAGCCCGCCCAGCAGGCCGTGCCGCCGAGCGAGCCGCAGATGGGCGTGCCGCAGCCGGGCCAGAAGCGCTCGCAGCTTGTCGATGAAGTGGTGGCGGTGGTCAACAACAGCGTGATCACGCGGCGCGAGCTGCTGGACCGCGCCGACGAGATCGAGAGCCAGCTGCGCGCCGCGCAGCGTGAGGTGCCGCCGCGCGCCGACCTGCTCGGCGAAGTGCTCGAGCGACTGGTGATGGAGCGCGTGCAGACGCAGGCCGCGCAGGACGCCGGCATCCGCGTGACCGACCAGGAAGTCGACCGCGCCATCGAGTCCGTGGCGCAGCAGAACCGCCTGACCGCYACCGAACTGCGCAGCCGCGTGGAAGCCAGCGGCATGAGCTGGACCAAGTATCGTGACGAACTCCGCAAGCAGGTGCAGGTGATTCGCCTGCGCGAGCGCGAGGTCGACTCCAAGGTGCAGGTCTACGACGGCGAGATCGACAACTACCTCGCCGCGCGCAAGGGCGGCGCCGCGCCGGCCGGGCCGACCGAGTACAACGTCGCCCAGATCCTGATCCGCGTGCCCGAAAACGCGTCCGACGCCCAGAAGGCCGAGCTGAAGACCAAGGCCGAGGGCCTGCTGAAGCAGGCGCAGGGCGGGGCGGACTTCGCCGCGCTGGCCAAGGCCAACTCGGAAGCACCTGAGGCGGCGCAGGGCGGCGCGCTCGGTTTCCGCGAGATCGGCCGCCTGCCGGCGCTGTTCGCCAACGCCGTGGTGGACCTCCAGCCCGGCGCACTGGCGCCCGAGGTGGTGGAGTCGGCCAACGGCTTCCATGTGATCCGGCTGATGGCCAAGCGCGCCGCGCCGGCCGCCGACCAGCCGCAGGCCAGCGAGCGCATCACGCAGACCCAGGTGCGCCACATCCTCGTGCGCACCGGTCCGAACATGCCCGAGGCCGAGGCACGCCGCCAGATGACGACGCTGCGCGACCGCATCACGCACGGCGGCGACTTTGCCGACTTCGCGCGCCGCTTCTCGCAGGACGGCTCGGCCCAGCAGGGCGGCGACCTGGGCTGGGTCTCGTCGGGCGAACTGGTGCCCGAGTTCGAGCAGGCCATGAACCGGCTGCGTCCGGGCGAAATCTCCGACCCGGTGGTCACCCAGTTCGGCGTGCACCTGATCCAGGTGATGAATCGCCGCGAGACCGAGGTGTCGGCGGAGAAGCAGCGCGACTTCGCCCGTTCGGAAGTCCGGGAGCAGAAGCTGCGCGCCGCCTATGATGACTGGGTGCGCCAGCTCCGCAGCGCGGCGTACGTGGAATACCGCATCAACCGCCAGCGCTGATCCGCCGGCGCCCCCGACCCCACCCCATCCATGCCCGACCCGCTCGCGCTAGCCATTACCACCGGAGAACCTGCCGGCATCGGCCCCGACATCACGATCGGGGCGCTGCTGCAGCTTGCCGGCAGCAATGGCAACCGCAACGGGCACTACCGCTTCCATGTGCTGGGCGATGCCCGTCTGCTGGCCAGCCGGGCCGCGGCGCTGGGCGTCGGCCACGCCTGGACGCGCCAGATCGGCGAAGGCGGGGTGGTGGTGGAGGATGTGCCGCTCGGCGTGCAGAGTGAGCCGGGCAAGCTCGACGCCCGCAACGGCCGCTACGTGCTGGCGCTGCTGGACGCCTCCATCGACGGCCTGCAGGCCGGCAAATACGCGGCGATGATCACCGCGCCGGTGCAAAAGAGCACGATCAACGACGCGGGCGTGCCGTTCACCGGCCACACCGAATACCTGGCCGAGCGCGCCGCCGTGCCGCGTGTGGTGATGATGCTGGCCGGCCCGCAGCCGGCCCACGACAACGCCATGCTGCGCGTGGCGCTGGCCACCACGCACCTGCCGCTGCGCGCGGTGCCCGACGCACTCGACATCCCGATGCTGGTGGAGACGCTGACCATCATCGATACCGACCTGCGTCGCCATTTCGGCATCGCCCGGCCGCGCATCCTGGTGACCGGCCTGAACCCGCACGCCGGCGAGAGCGGCCACATGGGGCGCGAGGAGATCGACGTGATCGGCCCCGCCCTGTCCCTGGCCTGCGATGCCGGCATCGACGCCCGCGGCCCCTATCCAGCCGACACGCTGTTCCAGCCGCGCCACCTGCGCGACGCGGACTGCGTGCTGGCGATGTACCATGACCAGGGACTGGCGCCGCTCAAGTACGGCACCTTCGGGCACGGCGTGAACATCACGCTGGGCCTGCCCTTTATCCGCACCTCGGTGGACCACGGCACCGCGCTCGACCTGGCCGGCAGCGGCCGCGCCGAGCACGGCAGCATGATCGAGGCCATCCGCAGTGCCATTACCATGGCTGGCCACGCCAACGGGCGCCATCACGACGGCAATGCCGGCGTGTGGCCCGCTACCCGCTGACCGCCAGCCGCAGACACCATGCGTTCAAACGTGCACCAGGGCCATGTGGCCCGCAAACGATTCGGACAGAACTTCCTGGTCGATGACGGCATCATCCACGGCATCGTCGGCGCGATCGATCCGCAACCGAATGACATCGTGGTCGAGATCGGCCCGGGCCTCGGCGCGCTGACCGACCCGCTGCTCGAGCGCCTGCCGCAGATGCAAGTGGTGGAGCTGGACCGCGACCTCGTGGACCGCCTGCGCCGCCGCTACAACGACCGGCTGGTCGTGCACGCCGGCGACGCGCTGGCGTTCGACTTCGGCAAGCTGCACGAGACCGGCCGCCCSCTGCGCATCGTCGGCAACCTGCCGTACAACATTTCCAGCCCGCTGCTGTTCCACCTGATGGACTTCGCGGACCAGGTGCGCGACCAGCACTTCATGCTCCAGAAGGAAGTCGTGGAGCGCATGGTGGCGGACCCGGGCAGCAAGGCCTTCGGGCGGCTGTCGATCATGCTCCAGGTGCGCTATCACATGGAACATGTGCTCGATGTGCCACCTGGCTCGTTCAATCCGCCGCCCAAGGTCGATTCTGCCGTGGTGCGCATGATCCCGTGGCCGCGCGGCGAGGATGGCCGGCTGCGCTCRCCGTACCCCGCCTGCGACGCAGGCGTGCTGGGCGACGTGGTGACCGCCGCGTTCTCGCAGCGCCGCAAGGTGCTGCGCAACACGCTGTCCTTCCTGCGCGATCAGGTCGACTTCGACAAGCTCGGCTTCGACCTTACCCGCCGCGCCGAGGAAGTGCCCGTGGCCGAGTATGTCGAGCTGGCGCGCACCGTCGGCGACAGCGCCGCGCCCCGCCCCGCGCGCGGCGTGGCCTGAATCACGCATAGTTTTCCGTTTTCCGAATTTTTTCGAATATTCCGAAGTTCCAGCGACGCTTATGACCGCCAACACGCTAACCGCGAAAACCGACCCGCGTCCCGTCATCCTGACCGGTGACCGCCCCACCGGCCCGCTGCACCTGGGCCACTTCGTCGGCTCGCTCAAGAGCCGCGTCGCCCTGCAGGACTCGCACAAGCAGTACGTGCTGCTGGCGGACACGCAGGCCATGACCGACAACGCCCACGATCCGGAAAAGGTGCGGCGCAACGTGCTGGAAGTGGCGCTAGACTACCTGGCCGTCGGCATCGACCCGGCCAAGACCACGATCACSGTGCAGTCGCACCTGCCCGCGCTGGCCGAACTGACGCTGATGTACCTGAATTTCGTCACGGTGGCGCGCCTCGAACGCAATCCGACGATCAAGGAAGAGATCCAGGCGCGCGGGTTTGGCCGTGACATCCCGGCGGGCTTCCTGTGCTATCCCGCCTCGCAGGCGGCGGACATCACCGGCTTCAAGGCCGTGCTGGTGCCGGTGGGCGAGGACCAGGCGCCGCTGATCGAGCAGACCAACGAGATCGTGCGCCGGATTAACCATCAGGTGGGTCGCGAYGTGCTGCCCGAAGCCGCCGCGCTGATCCCCAAGCATGGCCGCCTGCCGGGTGTCGATGGCAAGGCCAAGATGAGCAAGTCGTTGGGCAACGCGATTCCGCTGGGCGCCTCGCCCGAGCAGATCAAGGAAGCGGTGCACCGCATGTACACCGACCCGAACCACCTGAAGGTGTCCGATCCGGGCCAGGTGGAGGGCAATGTCGTGTTCACYTACCTCGATGCGTTCGATCCGAACGTGGAGGAAGTGACCGAGCTKAAGGACCACTACCGCCGTGGCGGCCTGGGCGACATGGTGCTCAAGCGCCGTGTGGAAGGCATCCTGCAGGAGATGCTGCGCCCGATCCGCGAGCGCCGTGAGGAACTGGCGAAGGACCCGGGCTATGTGTTCGAGATCCTGCGCAAGGGCACGGCCGAAGCGCGCGAACTGACCCAGCAGACGCTGGAAGAGGTACGCGACGCGCTCGGAATGTTCTCGTTCCCGCGCTAAGTCGTTCGATGACAGGCGCCGCGAGCTTGATCGCGGTGCCTGTGCCTCAGCCCTTCCGGTTCACCAGCACGATCCCCAGCAGCACCAGCACCGCCGCCGCGCCGAAGCGCAGGCCGACGGCGTCGTGCATCAGCAGCACCCCGAAGGCTACGCCGAACAGCGGTGTCAGGAACGAAAACACCGACAGCCGCGACGCCAGGTACTGCCTGAGCAGCCAGAACCAGATCAGGTAGCTCGCAAACGCGATCAGCACCGACTGGTAGAACAGGCTCGCCACCACCATCCCGTTGACTTCCACCCGCCCGGCCTGACCCGCCGCTAGCGCCATCGCCAGCAGCAGCACCGCCGAGACCGCCAGCTGGTACAGCAGCGTCTTGCTGGCCGGGGCGCTTGAGAGCGAGCTGGCGCGCACGACGATGGTCGTGGCCGCCCAGAGCGCGCCGGCGACCACGCCCAGCGCGTCGCCGAGCAGCGTGCTGGCATGCGCCGAGGTGGCCGCGATGCCATCGACAAAGGCCAGCGCCATGCCGCAGAACGCCAGCACCACGCCCAGCCACTGGCCGCGCCGCAGGTGCTCGCCGGGCACGAAGAGGTGCAGGCCCAGCGCCGTGAAGATCGGCGCGGTGTAGAGGAACACGGCCATGCGCGAGGCCGTGGTGTGGCCCAGCCCGACGAAGATGCAGAAAAACTCGGCGCCGAACAGCAGCCCGGCCACCAGCCCGGGGCGCAGCGTGCCGTCGCGCTGCCACAGCGGCGTGCCGCGCCAGGACGCGAAGGCGAACACCAGCAGCGCCGCAATCGCCGAGCGCACGCCGGCCTGGAGCACGGCGCCCATCAGCGGCGCCGTCACCTTGATCACCACCTGTTGCAGGCCCCAGGCGGCGCACAGCAACACCATCAGGCCGATGGCCGTGCCGTCCAGCGGGCGCCGCGTCAGGGCTTGCGTGTTCATCGGGCTGGCTTACGGGCGCGACGCGTCACGCGTCGAATGCCGCTCGATCAGCTCGATCTTGTAGCCGTCCGGATCCTCGACGAAGGCGATCACCGTGGTGCCGCCCTTGACCGGACCGGCCTCGCGCGTGACCTTGCCGCCCGCCGCGCGGATGCGCTCGCAGGCCGCCGCGGCGTCCGGGGTTTCCAGCGCGATGTGGCCGTAGGCGGTGCCCAGGTCGTACTGGTCCACGCCGTAGTTGTAGGTCAGCTCGAGCACGGCCGTCTCGCTCTCGGGGCCGTAGCCGACGAACGCCAGGCGGTACTTGTACTCGGGGTTGTCGCTCTCGCGCAGCAGCTGCATGCCGAGCACGCGCGTGTAGAAGTCGATGGAGCGCTGGTAGTCGCCAACGCGGAGCATGGTGTGGAGGAGTCGCATGGGGAGCCCTTTTCTGGAATTCGTAGGATGGCGAGGCCGTATTTTAGTCCGGATGGCGGGGCCTCGCCGGCGGCTCCCCGCCTCGCCGGGCGTCAGAACGTCGGCAGCAGCTCGGGCGGATGCGCGCGCAGCTGGGCGCGGGCATCGCGGAACTCGGGAAAGATCGATTCCACTGTTTCCCAGAAGCGCGGGCCGTGGTTCATTTCCTTGAGGTGCGCCAGTTCGTGCGCGGCCACGTAGTCGATCATCGACAGCGGGAAATGCATGAGCCGCCAGTTCAGGCGGATCTTGCCGTCGGCGGTGCAGCTACCCCAGCGCGTGGCGGCCGAGGTCAGCGCGAAGCCGGTGTGGCGCACGCCGAGCTTGTCGGCGTAGATATCGAGCCGCTCCACCAGCAGGCGGCGCGCCTGGTGCTGGAGCCAGCCCTGCACGCGGTCCTTGATCTGCTGCTCGTCGGCGTGCGTCGGCAGCGCCAGGTGCAGCACGCGCGTGTCGGCGTCGAACAGCAGCGCGCCGGCCGGCGAATCGAGCTGGAGCGTGATCGGCTTGCCCAGGAACGGCAGGCTCGCGCCCTCGCGCCATTGCACCGTCGGCAGTATGCGGCGAGCCTCGCGGTGGCGCCACTCGCCCAGCTTGTTGAAGATCCAGCGCTGCTTTTCCAGGATGGCCGACTCGATATCGGTCAGCGTAACCCAGCGTGGCGCCGTGATCGACAGCCCGCGGTCATCCACCGTAAAGCCGATGGTGCGCCGCGACGAGCGCTTGAGCGCGTAGTGGAGCATGCGCTCGCCCACGTGCAGCGTGCGGCCGTTGGGCAGGGCGGGTGGCCAGGTGTCGGCCGGGGGCGTGTCCAGCGAGGGCGCCAGCAGCGCGGCATCCGCGGCGGAGGCAGCGCTGGGCGCAGCCTCCGCGAGCGGCAGTTCGAGCTGCGCGCCGGGGTTGTCGGGAGTGGGACGCAGCAGCTTCATGCGGCGGCTTCGCTGGGGTTGCGGCGATAGCTTTCGGGATCGATCCGGCGCATCTCGGCCTCGATCCACGCTTCCACTTCCTGGTTCAGCACGTCGGCGGTCTTGTTGGCCGACGAAATCGGCATGCCGATCGAGATCGTGATCAGGCCGGGGTATTTCAGGAAGGAGTTGCGCGGCCAGACGCGTCCGGAGTTGACCGCCATCGGGATCACCCAGGCGCCGGTTTCCACGGCCAGCCGGGCGCCGCCGCTCTTGTAGCGGGGGTTCTCCTGGCCGGCGCGCGTGCGCGTGCCTTCGGGGAACATGATGATCCAGGCGCCCTCGGCGAGCCGGTCGCGGCCCTGGCGCGCGGCCGAGGCGAACGCGCGCGTGCCTTCCTTGCGGTTGATATGGACCATCTTGAGCATGCCCAGCGCCCAGCCGAAGAACGGCACGAACAGCAGCTCGCGCTTGAACACGAAGCACAGCGGCTTGGGCATCAGCGCCACGTAGGCCACGGTTTCCCAGGCGGACTGGTGCTTGGAGAGCAGCACCACGGGCTTGTCGAGCATCGCGTCCATGCGCTCGCCGTTTTCGATGCGGTAGCGCATGCCGCAGATCAGGCGGCCAGCCCAGATCACGAGCAGGGGCCAGCCACGCACGAAGCGGAAGCGCCGGTCGGCGTTCATGAACGGGAAGGCGATGAAGCAGGCGCACGCGTAGGGCGGCGTGAGCACGATCAGGTACAGCGCGAACAGCAGGGAACGGATAAAGGTCATCAGTGTGGCCGGAATTCAGGGGGCGCTGGGCGCGGGTGACGAAGACGCCTTGTGGGCGGCATCGCCGGCAATCAGCCAGCGGGCGAACGCGGCCAGGTCGTCGTGGATGCGCGTGCCGGCGGGCAGGGTGCCCTTGTCACGCGTCTTCACGCCCTTGCCGGTCAGGACCAGATGGGGGATGCAGCCAACCGCCACGCCGGCTTCGAGGTCGCGCAGGGAGTCGCCCACCACGGGCACGCCGCGCAGCTCCAGGCCGAAGCGCTCGCCGATCTGCTCGAACAGGCCCGACTTGGGCTTGCGGCAGTCGCAGTTGTCGGCGGCCGTGTGCGGGCAGAAGAACACCGCCTCCACGCGCCCGCCGAGGTTGGCCAGCCCCTTGTACATCTTCTCGTGCATCGCATTCAGCGCGCTCATCTCGAACAGGCCGCGCCCGATGCCGGACTGGTTGCTCGCGATCACCACGCGGTAGCCGGCCTGGTTCAGCGTGGCGATGGCCTCGAGGCTGCCGGCGATCGGCACCCATTCATCGGGCGTCTTGATGAAGTGGTCGCTGTCGAGGTTGACCACGCCGTCGCGGTCGAGGATCACAAAGCGGGGCTGGGACTGTGGCATCGCAGGGCTCCGGTCAGGCGGCCAGCTTGGAGATGTCCGCCACGCGGTTGGCCAGCGTGTGCAGCGTGGCCAGCAGCGCAAGCCGGTTCGCGCGCAGGCGCGCGTCCTCGGCCATCACCATCACGTCGTTGAAGAAGCGGTCCACGGCGTCGCGGAGCTGGGCCAGGTCGCGCAGGGCGCCGGTGAAGTCGCCGCTGGCGAAGGCCGCTTCCCCACCCGGACGCACGCGTTCGATGGCGGCATGCAGCGCGCCCTCGGCGTCTTCCTGGAACAGCGCCGTGTCGACCGTGCCGATGGCTTCGTCGGTCTTGCGCAGGATGTTCGTGATGCGCTTGTTGGCGGCGGCCAGTGCCTCGGCCTCGGGCAGCGCGGCGAAGGTGCGCACGGCCTCCATGCGGCCCAGCACGTCATGCAGTTGCTGCGGGCGCAGGCTCACCACGGCTTCCACCTCGTTGGTGGTGTAGCCCTTGTCCTTGAGGTAGCCGCGCACGCGGTCGAACAGGAAATCGGTGATGGCCTCGCGCGACGGCTTGACGGCGACGATCCCCGCGAACGCCTGCTCGGTCAGCGCCAGCAGGGTGTCCAGCGGCACCGCCAGCGGGCGCTCGATCAGCATGCGCAGGATGCCCAGCGCGTGGCGGCGCAGCGCGAACGGATCCTTCTCGCCGGTGGGCTGGAGGCCGATACCCCAGATGCCGACCAGTGTCTCGAGCTTGTCGGCCAGCGCCACGGCGGTGCTGACGGCACCCTCGGGCAGCGCGTCGCCGGCAAAGCGCGGGCGATAGTGTTCCGAGCACGCCAGCGCCACCTCGTCGGCTTCGCCGTCATGGCGCGCGTAGTAGGTGCCCATCGTGCCCTGGAGTTCGGGRAACTCGCCGACCATGTCGGTCAGCAGGTCGGCCTTGGCCAGTTCGGCGCCGCGCATGGCGGCGGCCTTGTCGACGGTCACGCCGTGGGCATTCATCGCGTCGGCGATGTGGCCGGCAATCTGCTGCAGGCGCTGCACRCGGTCCAGCTGGCTGCCGATCTTGTTGTGATAGACCACGTTGCCGAGCTGCGGCACGCGCGAGGCCAGCGTCTTCTTGCGATCCTGGTCGAAGAAGAACTTGGCGTCGGCCAGGCGCGGGCGCACCACGCGCTCGTTGCCGGTGACGATGGACTCGGGCGTCTCGGTGGCCAGGTTCGACACGATCAGGAAGCGGTTGCGCAGGTGGCCGGCGGCGTCGGTCAGCGCGAAATACTTCTGGTTGGTCTGCATGGTCAGGATCAGGCATTCCTGCGGCACGGCCAGGAAGACTTCCTCGAAGTGGCAGGGATAGACCACCGGCCACTCGACCAGCGAGTTCACTTCGTCCAGCAGCGCGTCCGGCATGACCACCTGGTCGGCGCCGGCTTCCTTGAGCAGGGCGGTGCGGATGCGCTCACGGCGGTCGGCATAGCTCGCCACCACGCGGCCCTTGTTCTCCAGCAGCGTGGCGTATTCCGCCGCGTGCGGGATCTCGAGGGTGCCTTCGGACAGGAAGCGATGGCCCAGCGTGACATTGCTGGCCGGCAGGCCGAGCACGGACACCGGCACGATCTCGGCGCCGAACAGCGCAATCAGGCTGTGCGCGGGGCGTACGAAGTGCACCGTGGTGCCGTCCGGGCGCTGGTAGCTCATCAGCTTCGGAATCGGCAGCTTGCCGATTGCCTCGTCCAGCGCGGCCTGGAGGCCGTCGGCCAGCGTAGCCCCCTTGGCGGTGTAGCGATGGAACAGCGCCTCGGCCTTGCCGTCGGAGGCACGCTCCAGCGTCTGCCAGTCGATCTCGGCCACGCCGACGGACTTGGCCAGCGCGGCCAGTTTCTTGCCGAGCGGGGCGGTGGGGGCGCCGTTGGCGTCCAGCGCCACGGAGACGGGCAGGACCTTCTCGCGCTGCTCGCGGTCGGGGGCGCTGCGGCGCACGCCGGTCACCAGTGCGGCCAGGCGGCGCGGCGTGGCGAACGGGGTCACGCTGGCGCCGGCCTCAAGCAGGTCGCGCGCGCGCAGGCCGTCAGTCAGGCCTTGCGCGAAGGCATCGCCCAGGCGGGCGAGCGCCTTGGGCGGCAGCTCTTCGGTGAACAGTTCGATCAGCAGCGAATCGGTCATGGGTTGCGACATGAATCGTATCCAACGGGTATGAAAGGCGCGCGCTGTCAGCAGCGCGGCGCGAGATTGGGTTCTACGCCAGACAGCAGCCACAGGCCGTTCTGCTGGCGGAATTGCAGCGTGGTGTAGGCGCACTGCGCCACCACGCCGGAGGCGCCACGGGCGCCGGCGGCCGGGAAGCGGGCGTCGATGCGCTGCTGGCGGCGGTCATAGCGGATCTCGTCGATCCGTCCGCCCACCCAGAAATCGATCTTCTGCGGCAACTGCGCCGCTGAATAATAGTTGCGGACGGTGCGGCGCGAGCGGCCGTTGCGCTCTTCCCACGTTGCCCACTGCAGCGGGTAGCGGATGGCGCTCTCGTAGGTGCGCAGCGGCACGCGGTGCCAGCCGAGGTCGCGCGAGCCGGACAGGTCGCACGAGAACGAGCGCACCAGCTGCGTCCACTGGTCGATGCTGGCCAGCGACGGCTTCCAGTGCCGGGCGATGGCCTGCTGGAGCGCCTGCGGGTCGGCCTCGCAGATATTGGCGAGGTCGGCCGGCAGGTACAGCGCCTGCGGCACCGGGGTGGTGGCCGCGCGGGCAGCCGCCTGCGCCGCGCCGGGCGCCGCCAGCAGGCCGCCCAGCGTTGCCAGCGACACCACGGTCGCCAGCGCTGTCAGGCGCCTCGGCATGCGTGCGCCGCGCACGCGCGAGGTCATGCGCGGGCCCCGTTGCCGCACATCGGGAAGCCGAGCGCTTCGCGCGAGTCGTAGTAGGCCTGCGCCACCTGGCGCGACAGATTGCGGATACGGCCGATGTAGGCCGCGCGCTCGGTCACGGAGATCGCGCCCCGGGCATCGAGCAGGTTGAACGTGTGTGCCGCCTTGAGCACTTGTTCGTAGGCCGGCAGCGCCAGACGCACGCCGGAATCCTTCTTCTGGCCGTCTTCGGTGGTCTCGCCGCGACTGTCACCCACCTCGCCCATCAGCCGGCGGGCCTCGCCCTCGTGCTCGGAGAAATGGCGGAACAGGATCTCGGTGTTGCTGTGTTCGAAGTTGTAGGTGGACTGCTCCACCTCGTTCTGGTGGTAGACGTCGCCATAGGTCAGGCGGCGCGTCTCGCCGTTCTCGACCCACTCGGTCCAGACCAGGTCATAGACGTTCTCCACCTGCTGGAGATACATCGCCAGACGTTCGATGCCGTAGGTGATCTCGCCCGTGATCGGCTTGCAGTCGATGCCGCCGACTTGCTGGAAGTAGGTGAACTGGGTCACTTCCATGCCGTTGAGCCAGACTTCCCAGCCCAGGCCCCAGGCGCCGAGCGTGGGATTCTCCCAGTCGTCCTCGACGAAGCGGATGTCGTTCTGCTTGAGGTCCAGCCCCAGCGCTTCCAGCGAGCCCAGGTACAGGTCGAGGATGTTCTCGGGCGCGGGCTTGAGTACCACCTGGTACTGGTAGTAGTGCTGCAGGCGGTTCGGGTTCTCGCCATAGCGGCCATCCTTGGGGCGCCGCGACGGCTGCACGTAGGCCGCGCGCCAGGGCTCGGGGCCGATCGCGCGCAGGAACGTGTGCACATGCGACGTCCCTGCGCCGACCTCCAGATCGATCGGTTGCAGCAACGCGCAACCCTGCCGGTCCCAGTAGGCCTGCAGGGTAAGAATCATTTGTTGGAAGGTCAGCATAGGAAGACGAAAAAGAAAGCCGCCGGCAAGTGCACGAGCGGTCTCGTGCCAGGATTGCCAAACCCTGAATTCTATCGGGTTTTGGCCACAAGCCGACCGGAACAGGGGGCAATCCCGTACGTTGTGTCACGAAACGGGCCCCGGCGGCGGTGTCGGGCTTTCGCAACGGGTCGGGTAAATCCTGACACGCCATTCAGAACCCGCCGATAGGTGCCGATACTATTTTTGTATACAGTGGAACTACGCAGCCGCTTCACAGCGCGCTGCTCCCGGGCAGCCTCCTCAGGGGGACAACCGCTCATAAAAGGTGTCCGGGCAACAATAACTTTTGGGGATTGGTCATGACGCTACTTTCTCGCAAACCATATCTTGTCGCCCTGGCCGTGATGGCCGCCGCAGCCGCGGTATCGGTGGCGACCTCGGTCCTGGGCTAACCGCTCCGGGCCGTAAAGAAAACGGGCCCTCAGGCCCGTTTTTTTCATTGGCGAAGCTCACGCCGCTACGGGCGTGCCCGCCGCCGCGCGCCGAACGCCAGCGCRAGCACGATCAGGCAGGCCGCCAGCGCCGGCACATTGCCCCATCGCACAAAGGGGGTGAGCCCCTGCGTACCCTGCACCGTGGCCGCGAGCGTGCCGAGCTGGAAGGTCGGCAGCCGCGCCTGCACCGTGCCATCTGGCTTCACCACCGCCGTCATGCCGGTATTGGTCGCGCGCAGCATCGGGCGGCGCGTCTCCAGGGCGCGCATCCGCGAGATCTGGAGATGCTGGTCCAGGGCGATGGTGTCGCCGAACCATGCCAGATTCGTCACATTTGCCAGCATATTGGCCGGTGACGGCTGCTGGCGCAGGGTGGCGGCGATTTCCTCGCCGAACAGATCCTCGTAGCAGATGTTGGGCGCGACATGGATGCCGCGCACCGGCACCGCCGGCTGGTCCAGCCCGCCGCGCCGGAAGTCGCCGAGCGGCATCTTCATCATGTCCACGAACCAGTGGAACCCGAACGGGATGAACTCGCCGAACGGCACCAGATGGTGCTTGTTATAGCGGTAGAGCATGGGCTGCTCCGGGCCGATGGCGAACACGCTGTTGGTGAAGTCCACCGGCGAATCGGCCCCGGCCGCGCCGAACAGCACCGTGGTGCCRGTGGATTCCATATGCCGGCGCACTGCCTGGGCGATATCGACCGGCAGTTCCTGGAGGATCACCGGAAACGCGGTTTCGGGCGTGACCACGAGGTCGGCCGGCTCCGCCGTAATCAGGTCGCGGTACAGCTCCAGCGAACGCTGGATGCCCACCGGCTCGAACTTGATGTCCTGCGCGACGTTGCCCTGCAGCAGCCGCACCGAGATTGGCTCGCCCACCGGCGTGGTCCAGGCGATGGGCGTCAGCGCGAAGCCCAGCGCGGGCAGGCCGATGACGAGGGCCAGCGCGGTGACGAGGCCACGGCGCGATGCGGTGTCCGGCGTGGCGTCCTGCGTAGCCGAGCGGCGCAGGGCGGCGCGTACCGCCGTCACCAATAGCGCGGCTACCGCCGAAGCCAGCGCGGTAATGCCGTACACGCCTATCAGGGGGGCGAAGCCGGCGAGCGGCCCGTCGGTATGGGGATAGCCGCTGCCCAGCCACGGGAAGCCCGTGAAGACCACGCCGCGCAGCCATTCGCCCAGCGCCCAGGTGGCGCCGAACGCCAGCGCCGGCAGCACGCCGTGGCGTCCGCGCTGGGTCAGCCAGTGCCAGACGCCGCCCGCCAGCGCGGGCCAGATCGACAGATAGCCGGCAAACAGCACCACGGCCAGCCCGGCCATCCAGGCCGGCATCTCGCCGTAGACATGCATGCTGATATARAGCCACCAGATGCCGGACAGGAACCAGCCCAGCCCGAACGCGTAGCCCGTGGCGGCCGCCGCGCGCGGGCGCGGGGCATCGGCGAGCAGGGCGACCAGCCCGGCCATCGACAGGATCTGCAGCCACCACCAGTCATGGGGCGCGAACGCCTGCGTATGGGCGACGCCGAGCGTCGCCGCCATGAGCAGCCGGAACACAGCGGTAGCGGACCCGGCGCGCTGGCCGGTTTGCCGGGCGCTCGCCGTGCTGGCGGCGCCGGCCTGGACTTCGCGCGTCATGCGTCGGCCACGGCCAGGTGGTCGGTCGCCTCGCGGCGCACCTGGAGCAGGTGCACCTGCCGCGCGTCGGCGCGCAGCACTTCGAAGCGGAGCGGCGGCAAAGTGATGATTTCGCCACGATGGGGCACATGCCCCAGATGATTGGTCAGCAGGCCACCCACGGTGTCCACGTCGTCATCGGGGAAGGCGGTACCGAAGGCCTCGTTGAACTGCTCGATCTCGGTCAGCCCGTGCACGCGCCAGGCGCCATCGGCGGTCGGCAGGATGTTGTCGTGGTCCTCGTCGAGGTCGAATTCGTCCTCGATGTCACCCACGATCTGTTCGAGCACGTCCTCGATCGTCACCAGCCCCGCCACGCCGCCGTACTCGTCCACGACGATGGCGATGTGGTTGCGGTTGATCCGGAACTCGCGCAGCAGGATGTTGAGCCGCTTGGACTCGGGGATGAACACGGCCGGGCGCAGCGTTTCGCGCAGGTCGAACGTGTCGTCGGTGTAATAGCGCAGCAGGTCCTTGGCCAGGAGGATGCCGATGATGTTGTCGCGGCTGCCTTCGTAGACCGGAAAGCGCGAGTGCGCCGTCTGCTGCATATAGGGGATGAACGTCTCGGGCGCGTCGGCGATGTTGACGGCGTCCATCTGGGCGCGGGGCACCATGATGTCGCGGGCGGTCAACTCGGAGACCTGGAATACACCCTCGATCATCGAGAGCGAATCGGCGTCGATCAGGTTGCGCTCATGCGCTTCCTGCAGCACTTCCAGTAGTTCGGCGCGCGTGTCCGGCTCAGGGGAAATGAAATCGGTGAGGCGTTCGAGAAGGGACCTTGGGCGATCCGCCTGCTTGTGATTGGCAGGTTTCGAACTGGGATAGGGGTCGTTCATGTCGCGGCTTAGCGCGTGGTGGAGATCGTCTGAAGCATACACTAAAAGGATTCCAGCCCCGTGACAGGGGGTGCCGTGGCGCACGCAGGTGGCGCACACGGCACTTCACAATCCTTCGCTTCAGCGATCCTCGCGCACCGGCAGGTACGGGTCGGCGTAGCCGAGCGCCTGGAGCGTCTCGGTCTCGATCGCCTCCATTTCCTCGGCCTCGCCGTCATGCTCGTGCTCGTAGCCCTGGGCGTGCAGCGCGCCATGGACGATCAGGTGCGCGTAGTGGGCGTCGAGCGGCTTCTTCTGCGCCTTGGCCTCGGCCTCCACCACKGGGCAGCACAGCACGATGTCGCCGGTCACCGGGTCGTCGGCGTGCTCCGCGTAGGCGAAGGTCAGCACATTGGTCGCGTAGTCCTTGCCGCGATAGGTGCGGTTCAGCGTGCGGCCTTCTTCCTCGTCGACGAAACGGATGGTCAGCGCGGCATCGGCGAACAGCGCCGAGCGCACCCATTTGCCGATCTGCTTGGCGGAGGGCAGGCCGGTGCGCTTGCGCACGCCATCGCCATACTGGACGTCGAGTTCGACCTCAGGCGGCGTGGCCGGGGTGCCGGTGGTGGTCGCAAGTGGCGTAGCCGTCACGGCGACCGACACGGCGTCGTGGTTGTCCGGCCGCACCAGCAGGCCGGCCTGCTGGCGGGTATCGGTGTGTTCGGCCAGCAGGGCCACCACGCCGTCGGCGGCCTGGGACAGGTCCACGGTCAGGCTGCGCCCATCGGGCAGTTGCACGCGCAGCGCGTTTGCGGCGCTCTTGCGCGCGCGGCCGTCGGCATCGAACAGGATGAGGCTGGCGGCGGGAGACTTCTTGGTCAAGATCAGGCGTCCTTGTGCTGGGCGTGGAATTCGTCATACGCATCGACGATGCGCGCCACCAGGGGATGGCGCACGACGTCGGTGCTGGTAAAGCGCGTGAACGCGACGCCGCGTACATCGCGCAGCACGTGCTGGGCTTCCACCAGGCCGCTTTTCTGCCCGCGCGGCAGGTCGATCTGGGTGGTGTCGCCGGTAATCACGGCCTTGGCGCCGAAGCCGATCCGCGTCAGGAACATCTTCATCTGTTCCGGCGTGGTGTTCTGGGCTTCGTCGAGGATGATGAACGCGTGGTTCAGCGTGCGGCCGCGCATGTAGGCCAGCGGCGCGACTTCGATCATCTGGCGCTCGAACATTTTCTGCGTGCGATCGAAACCGAGCAGGTCGTACAGGGCGTCGTAGAGCGGGCGCAGGTAGGGGTCCACCTTCTGGGCGAGGTCGCCCGGCAGGAAGCCGAGCCGCTCGCCGGCCTCCACGGCCGGGCGGGTCAGCACGATGCGCTTGACGGCATCGCGCTCGAGCGCGTCCACGGCGCAGGCCACGGCCAGGTAGGTCTTGCCCGTGCCGGCCGGGCCGATGCCCAGCGTCAGGTCGTGCGCGAGGATGTGGCGCAGGTACTCGCGCTGCGTGGCGGTGCGGCCCTGCAGCCCGATGCGGCGCGTGTGCAGCACCGGGGATTCATCCAGCCCGCGCGGGTCTTCCTCGCCATTGGCGTAGCCGCTGGCCGTGGTCTCGGGCAGGTAGGCGCCGTGCGCGGAGATCTGGCGCGATTCCACCAGCCCAAGCTGGATGTCGTCGATCGACAGCGACACGCGCGAATCGTTATAGAAGCGCTCCAGCGCCAGCGCGGCGTCCTGGGCGCGCGCRCCGCGCACCGTCATGCGGTGGCCGCGGCGCTGGATCGTCACGTCGAGCGCCTGCTCGATCTGGCGCAGGTTCTCGTCGAGCGGCCCGCACAGGTTCTGGAGCCGCGCGTTGTCGTCCTTGGGTGCGACGAATTCCGCCGTCTGGATTTTCATGGAGGTCCTTACTGGCGCACCACGATCTCGCCGCGCAGCGAGTGCGGGAATGCCTGCGTGATGCTGACATCGACCATCTGGCCGATCATCTGGTCGCGCCGCGCCTGCGGTACGCCGGGCAGCGCGAAGTTGACCACGCGGTTGTTCTCGGTGCGGCCGTGCAGCTCGGTGGGGTCCTTGCGGGCCGGGCCTTCCACGAGGATGCGCTGGACCGTGCCGACCATGCCCTGGCTGATGCGCTGCACGTTTTCCTCGATGGTGGCCTGCAGCCGCTGGAGGCGGCGCAGCTTCACGTCATGCGGGGTGTCGTCGTGCAGGTTGGCCGCCGGCGTGCCGGGGCGCGGGCTGAAGATGAACGAGAACGAGGTGTCATAGCCGACTTCCTCGATCATCGACATCAGCTTCTCGAAGTCGGCATCGGTCTCGCCGGGGAAGCCGATGATGAAGTCGGACGACATCGACATGGTCGGCCGGATCGCCCGCAAGCGGCGAATAATGCTCTTGTACTCGAGCGCGCTGTAGCCGCGCTTCATCGCCATCAGGATGCGGTCCGAGGCGTGCTGCACAGGCAGGTGGAGATGGTTCACCAGCTTGTCGCAGCGCTCGTACAGCTCCACCAGCCGCGAGGTGAACTCCTTCGGATGGCTGGTGGTGTAGCGGATGCGCTCGATGCCGGGGATCTCGGCCACGTATTCGATCAGCAGGGCGAAATCGGCGATTTCCGTCGTACCGCCCATCGCGCCGCGATAGGCGTTGACGTTCTGGCCCAGCAGCGTGACTTCGCGCACGCCCTGGTCGGCCAGGCCGGCCACTTCGGCCAGCACGTCCTCGAACGGGCGCGAGACTTCCTCGCCGCGCGTGTAGGGCACCACGCAGTAGCTGCAATACTTCGAGCAGCCTTCCATGATCGAGACGAACGCGCTCGGGCCGTCCACCTTGGCGGGCGGCAGGTGGTCGAACTTCTCGATCTCGGGGAAGGAAATGTCGACCTGGGACTGGCCGGTGCGGCGGCGGCGATCGATCAGGTCCGGCAGGCGGTGCAGCGTCTGCGGGCCAAACACGACGTCCACGTAGGGCGCGCGGGAGACGATGCTGGCGCCTTCCTGGCTGGCCACGCAGCCACCCACGCCGATCACGAGGTCCGGCTTGGCGGCCTTGAGCGCCTTCATGCGGCCCAGCTCGGAGAACACCTTCTCCTGGGCCTTCTCGCGCACGGAGCAGGTGTTGAAGAGGATGACGTCGGCGTCTTCGACGTTGTCGCAGGGCTCCATGCCCTGCGTGGCGTTGAGTACGTCCACCATCTTGTCCGAGTCATACTCGTTCATCTGGCAGCCGTACGTCTTCACGAATACTTTTTTCATGGTGCCGGTCTCAGTGGTTTACCTGGGGGCATCAGGGTTTGCTTCTGCTTCTGGGGACAACGCGGCCGGGGGCGGGCCGCCTGCTACGTGTTTTTCAACTTAATGCGAGGCCTTCCATTCCTTCACCTCGGCATCGGTCAGCACCCAGGCGGTCTGGAGCTGGCCGTAGAGGTCCAGCTTGTAGCGCACCGGGAGCTTCTTGCCGGCGATGACCACCGGGTTCAGCAGCTGCGTTTCCGTGCTGAAGACCCGCAGGCCGGGCGCCGTGGCCACCGTCTTGCTGTCGAGCTTGGCGGTCAGCGGCGTGGAGGCCGTGGGCATCGCCATCACCATGCGCGCCATCGGCGCATCGGCCGGAATCACGCGGACCGGGGTGCCGGCCACGGGCACGTCCTGGGCCAGCGCGGCCGCGCCGGGCAAGGCCAGGGCGGCGGCAACCACCGCCAGGAACACGGACTGACGCGTCAGGGAGAACCGCAAGGACATGATGACTCCGGCTTCGGGTGACTGGTGAGGGGAATGGCGCCGTCCGCGCGACATGCGCACGGGCCGGGCAACCCGGCATTCTACCCGCATCGCCCGCCTTGTACCCCCGTTGGGAGGGTGCCGGGCGCCTGATGTGGCGAGATCCGGACACCCCCGGCGGCCCGGGGCGGGGGGCGGCGGGGGTGGAGCCGGCGCCACCCCATCGCCGGCAGGGTATGGGGAGGGCGCYGGGCTGGTACACTACGGCCCTTCTCCCCACCGGAGGCGGGGGCAATCGGCCCGTCCCACCGGGACCTGACCCCCTTCGGGGTGCTTCAGGTTCGGTTTCCTACCCATGCCGCCCTGCGATTGGCGCAATCCCTTGCGTGACGGGCGGCTGAAGCGTCATTTCATGTCTTTTTCCGATCTAGGCTTGTCCGACAAGCTGGTGCGTGCCGTGGCCGAACAGGGCTACACCACGCCGACCCCGATTCAGGCGCAGGCTATCCCTGCCATTCTCAAAGGTGGCGACCTGCTCGCCGGCGCCCAGACCGGCACCGGCAAGACCGCGGGCTTCACGCTGCCCATGCTGCAGCTGCTGGGCGAATCCGCCGCCCACAATCCGGCCCCGCGCGGGGCACGCCAGCCAGTGCGCGCACTGGTGCTGACTCCCACGCGTGAGCTTGCCGCCCAGGTGGAGGAGAGCGTCCGCAACTATGGCAAATACCTGAAGCTGCGCTCGATGGTGATGTTCGGCGGCGTGGGCATCAACCCGCAGATCGAGGCCCTCAAGCGCGGCGTCGATATCGTCGTGGCCACGCCGGGCCGGCTGCTCGACCACGTGTCGCAGCGGACCATCGACCTCTCCCAGGTAGAACTGCTGGTGCTGGACGAAGCCGACCGCATGCTCGACATGGGCTTCATCCACGATATTCGCAAGATCCTGAATATCCTGCCGGCCAAGCGCCAGAACCTGCTGTTCTCGGCCACGTTCTCGGACGATATCCGCGCGCTGGCCGACCGCCTGCTGAACAACCCCGCCTCGATCGAAGTGGCTCGCCGCAACACCACGGCTGAAACCGTGGCGCAGCGCGCCTACCCGGTGGACCGCGAACGCAAGCGCGAACTGCTGGCCCACCTGGTGCGCGAGGAGGACTGGCACCAGGTGCTGGTCTTCACGCGTACCAAGCACGGCGCCAACCGGCTGGCCGAGCAGCTGACCAAGGACGGCCTGTCCGCGCTGGCGATCCACGGCAACAAGAGCCAGTCGGCGCGTACGCGCGCGCTGTCCGAGTTCAAGGCCGGCACGCTGCGGCTGCTGGTGGCGACTGACATCGCGGCGCGTGGCATCGACATCGACCAGTTGCCCCACGTGGTCAACTTCGACCTGCCGAACGTGCCCGAGGACTATGTGCACCGTATCGGCCGTACGGGCCGCGCCGGCGCCGAGGGCGAGGCGATCTCCCTGGTCTGCGTGGATGAGCACGGCCTGCTGCGCGATATCGAACGATTGATCAAGCGCCAGATCGAACAGACCGTCCTGCCGGGYTTCGAAGTGGACCCGAGCATCGTGGCCGAGCCGATCCAGAAGGGCCGCCAGCAACGTGGCGGCGGTGGTGGTGGCCAGGGCGCAGGCCGTGGCCAGCGCCCGCCGGCACAGGCCAAGCCCCGGGGCGAGGGCGGCGACCGCCGTCAGGAACGCGCCCCGAAGCCCGCCGCACCGCGCCCGGAAGGCCAGCGCCAGGACRCACCGCGCAACCGCCCGGCCCAGCCGGCGCGCGGCGCCAACGGGAACGGCAATGGCAACGGCAACGGTGCCAACGGCGGCAACCGCGGTGGCCGACAGGCTGCCGGCAACGGTGGTGGCAACGGTGGTAACGGTGGTAACGGCGGCGGCAATGGCCGCGGCGGCAACGGCAACAACGCCCCGCGCCCGGCGCAGGACGCTGCCGGCGCGCCGCCCGCGCGCAACCGTCGTCCGGCGTCGCAGGCAGCGCTGCTCGGCGGCCGCAAGCCCTGAGCGGCACGCGCCCCATGACAGCGCCCGTCGACGAGGATGTGCCCTATGCCGGCCTGACGCCGGAGTGCATCCTCGACGCCCTGGAAGCCGCCGGCTTCCAGCCGGACGGGCGCCTGCTGGCGCTCAACAGCTACGAGAACCGCGTCTGGCAGATCGGCATCGAGGATGCCGCGCCGGTCATCGCCAAGTTCTACCGGCCGGGCCGCTGGACTGACGCCGCCATCCTCGAGGAACACGCGTTCGTCCAGCAACTRGCCGATGCCGAGATCCCGGCGGTGCCGGCGCTGTCTGCCTCGCTCGGCGGACAGCCGCCYGCCACGCTGCTCGTACACGACGATTTCCGATTTTCCGTTTTCCCGCGCTGCGGCGGCCGCGAGCCGGCGCTCGATCGCGCCGAGACGCTCACGTGGCTGGGCCGCTTTATCGGGCGCATCCACGCGGTGGGCGCGTCGGCGCCGTACCAGGCCCGTCCCACGCTCGACGTGGAGACCTTCGGCGTGGTCCCGCGCGACTACCTGCTCGCCCACGACTGCATTCCCGCCGACCTGCTCGCGCCGTGGCGCGCCGCCGTGGACCTGGCCCTGGACGCCGTGCGTCGCTGCTACGACCGCGCCGGCGATATCCGCCTGCTGCGGCTGCATGGCGACTGCCATCGTGGCAATGTGTTGTGGATCGATCCGGAAGACGCCCGCGGACGCGGCGCGCCGGGCCCGCATTTCGTCGATTTCGACGACAGCCGCATGGGGCCGGCGGTGCAGGACCTGTGGATGCTGCTCGAAGGCGACCGCGCGGCGATGCAGGGCCARCTGGCCGACATCGTGGCCGGCTACGAGGATTTTGCTGAATTCGAGACGCGCGAGCTATGGCTGGTGGAGGCGCTGCGCACGCTGCGCCTGCTGCACTACAGCGCCTGGCTGGCCGCGCGCTGGCGCGATCCCGCTTTCCCGGCCGCGTTCCCGTGGTTCGGCACGGCGCGCTACTGGCAGGACCGCATCCTCGAATTGCGCGAGCAGATCGCGCTGATGGACGAACCCCCGCTCTGGGGGTAGGCCAGCCGATCAGGCGGGGCGGCGATCGCCCTTGACCATCATCACCGGGCAGTCGGCCTGCGCCAGCACGCGGCCCGCCACGGAACCAATCACCGCATCGAAGAACGACCCCCGGCCATGGGTGCCCATGACGATGGCATCGGCATGGACCGCCCTGGCGTGCGCCAGGATCTTGTCCGGCGCGAAGCCGCGCAGCGGGTGGCGCTCGAACGGCACGCCGGCATCGCCAAGGATCTTGCAGACGGAGGCCATGGCCTTCTCGCTTTCATCGTGGTGCCAGGCGTCGATGGTGTCCTTGTTGACGAACGCGCGCACCTGACCCGTGACTTCGGGCGAGACGTGCACCACGTGCACGGTATAGCCCGGTTGCAGCAGCCGTCCGGTGGCCAGGAAGTGCGCGGCGGCATCGCTGAAGTTCGATCCATCGGTGGCAAGGATGATTTGGGGCATGGCGGCGATCTCCGGTTGTGGCATGACACAGGTGTCACGCATCCTCATCAGATTGGCAGATGTGCGGGGCTCGCCTTTCAACTTAGGTCAAATTCAGACGAAATTTTCAGGATTTCACGATTGTCATGTCCGTCGCGATGTGATTTGCCGATGTCATCCGCGCGCCCCGGGCGGACACAAATCCGCAGGAGCTGAAATTTCCGCATCGATACACGGAAGTTTCGCAGTGTCATTGCCGACGTTTCCGCATCCTGCACGGAAACGGACGGCCTATGCTCGGGCATCACTCAACTGTAGGAGCCCGAGCCCATGCCCACCGCCCTTGTCGTGGATGATCACCCCGCGATCCGGCTTGCCGTCAGAAGCCGCCTCACCGAGGACCTCGATTTCGACACCGTGACGGAAGTCACCAACGGCGCGGACGCGCTGCGCGTGCTGCGCGACGCCATCGCCGACCTGATCGTCGTGGACCTGAGCCTGCCCGGCGTGCCGGGCGAGGCCCTGCTGGCCGAACTCGTGTCGCGCCATCCCGCCACCCGGGTGCTGGTGCTGTCCGCGATGACCGGCGCCGGCGAGCGCGCCATCCATGGCGGCGCCCATGGCTATGTCGACAAGGGCGACGGCCTGCACGCACTCACGCCGGCCCTGCGCGCCGTCATGCAGGGCTTCGCGGTGTTTCCCACGCACCTGCTGCCCACGCTGCGGCGCCTCTCGGCCGTGGCCGGCGACCCCGCGCGCATTTTGAGCCGGCGCGAACTGACGGTATTGCGCATGCTGGCCTCGGGCCATACCAATAAGGCGATATCCGAATTACTGGAAATCAGCAATAAAACCGTCAGCTCGCACAAGGCAAATATCATGAGCAAATTGAAATTCAAATCGCTGATTGAACTGGCAGAGTTTGCGCGACGACATCACTTGCTGTAAGTCCCGACGTGATGGGGGCGCTCCGTGATGAATCTTTCTTGAGTCTCGCGACGCACGATTGACTTCGATTTATCCGGCATCTATATCAGCAGTGCGCGGAAATATCTTTTTGCTGTTTCTCACCGCGAGCGTTGGAAACCGATTTATCAGTGAATGCCGATTCAGCGATTTCCAAGTAAATCCGGCGAGATTCCCGCGCAATTCAACGACCTGCAATGCGAACCCGATAGATCCGGACAAGGAGATGTCATGCCTGCTCGTCTTTCACGTGTCATGGCCATCGCGGCCGTGCTGTCACTGCCGGTGCCACAGCTGGCAGGGGCGGCCACCAAGACCGGCACGTTCCTCGTGAGCGCCGTGGTGGTCAGCGATTGCGACATCCGTAGCACGCCGAACCTCGCCTTTGGCGAAGTGGGCGCGATCAGCCAGCCGGTGGATGTGACCACCGTCATCATCGTGGCGTGCACGACCGGCACCGCCTACACGATCGCACTGAACGCCGGTGACGGCACCGGTTCCACGGTGCCGGACCGGCGCATGAGCAACGGCACGAATTCGCTGAAATACCAGTTGTACAGCGACACCGCCCGCACGGCGGTCTGGGGCCAGACGGTCGGCACGGACACCGTTGGCGCCACCGGCAACGGCAATGACCAGGAGCGGACGATCTACGGCCGCATGCCACCCCAGACSATGCCGGCGGCGGGCACCTACCAGTCGCTGGTGACCGTCACTGTCCAGTATTGAGCCGCGCGCCTAACGGCACCTGCCGCGCCATCTCCACCCGACYCCCTGTCGGAGACACAACATGACAAGAACACTCCTGGCGACTTTTGCGCTCCTGCTGGCGATGCCCTTTGCGAACGCGGCGACGATTCACGTCAAGCCGACCATGACGCTGATTCCACCCGGCCAGTCCGCCGCCGTCATCACGCTGACCAATCAGGGCGATACGCCGCTCAACGCGCAGGTGCGATTGTTCGGCTGGGACCAGGTGGGGGGCGAGGACGCGCTGTCGCCCACCAACCGGCTCGTCGCCAGCCCGCCGATGCTGACGCTGGCGCCGCGCCAGACGCAATCGATCCGGCTCGTGCGCACGGAGAAGTCGCCGGCCACGCAGGTCGAGGCGTACCGAGTGCTGGTGGACGAGGTCCTGGACAGCAGCCAGCCCCGGCCGACCGGCGTGACGCTGCAGATGCGCTACTCGCTGCCGGTGTTCGTGCTGCCGCGCGAGAAGCTCAAGCCCGCGCAGGTCACGGTGACGGCCTCCGCCGACGGCAATCTGGTGAAGCTMGGCGCCGTGAACCGTGGCGAAAGCCACGCGCAGGCCACCGACGTCTCGTTGGTATACCGTGGCGGCGGCACCAGCCCCGTGGTGCCCGGCCTGCTCGGCTACGTGCTGCCAGGCAAGTCGATCGAATGGAGGCTGCCACTGCCCGCCGATGCCGCGGCCAAGGGCCGGCCCACGCGCGTCAAGATGATGATCAACGGCCGCGAGATGCTGGTCGACCTCTGATGCCGACCGTGCCCGCCCATGTCAAAACCGCCCCGTGGAGGTGCCGCCGCCCGCGCACCCCGCAAGCTGGCGCTCGCGCTGCTCTGCGGCGTTGCGATGGACCTGATGGCCGGCGCGCATGCGTGGTCGCAACCGGTGCCGGAGGCCGATGACGGTGCCTCCACCGCCTTCTACCTGCAGGCGGCTGTCAACGGTGTCGAAAAGGAGCTGATCGTTCGCGTCGACCGGCGGGCCGGTGTGCTGTACATGGCCGCCGGCGAGTTGGAGGAACTCGGCGTCCGCGTCGACGACCTGCCGTTCGGCCCAGACCAGCAGATCGCCCTGGACGCCGTGCCTGGCCTCGGCTACGACTACGACGCCGCCGCCCAGCGCATCGCGCTGCGCGTGCCCGAGGGGCTGCTCAGGGCCCAGCGGCTCGGCGCCGAGCCGCCCGTGCTGCCGCCGGTGCAGTCCGGCACCGGCCTGGTGGTGAACTACGCGTTCAATCTCCAGACCACGCGGCTCTCGCTGGACGAGCAGCGCGCGGCGCAGCGCAAGCCCA
The DNA here is from genome assembly GCF_052114485.1 of Cupriavidus sp. KB_39. Taxonomy (NCBI): domain Bacteria; kingdom Pseudomonadati; phylum Pseudomonadota; class Betaproteobacteria; order Burkholderiales; family Burkholderiaceae; genus Cupriavidus; species Cupriavidus sp. KB_39. The sequence goes on along the minus strand of NZ_JBFREV010000020.1, from coordinate 24,974 downwards.
GCCCGCTGCAGGGCTCGGGCACGCACGGCCCGCAGCCGCTGCTCGGCGAGCAGGCCTTCGCAGACAGCTACGACCGCCTGAACCGGACCTTGTCCCTGTCGAGCGAGCTGCGCTTCTACGCGCCGTTCGGCGTGTTCCAGAACTCGGGCGTCACCACGCTGCACGAGGGCCAGACCGAGTACCTGCGCCAGGACACCTACTGGACCTACGAGGACCCCCGCCGGCTGATGAGCTACACGATTGGCGATTTCGTCTCCGCCGCCTTGCCGTGGTCGCGGTCGGTGCGCATGGGCGGGATCAGCGTGGCGCACAACTTCAACACCCGCCCGGACCTCGTGACCTACCCGGTGCCGTCGCTGGGCGGCAGCGCGGTGGTCCCGACCACGGTGGACCTCTATCTCAACGGCTTGCGCCAGTTCTCGGCGCAGTCGTCGGGCGGCCCCTTCGTGATCGCCACGCCGCCGGCCCTGACTGGCGCGGGCACCGCCACGCTGGTCTACCGCGACCAGCTGGGGCGCGAGGTGATCGTCAACCGGCCGCTGTATGTCGATTCGCGGCTGCTCGCGAAGGGGTTGTCGGAGTACGCGGTGCAGGCCGGCTACGCGCGGCGCAACTATGGCAGCTTGTCCTTCGACTACGCCGGCTCGCCCACCGCCACGGCCTCGGGACGCTATGGCGTGACCGACGCCGTGACCGTGGAAGCGCATGCGGAGGCCGCCAGCGGCCTGCGCAACGCCGGCATCGGCGGGCTGGTGCAGCTCGGGTACTTCGGTGTGGCGAACGCGGCCATCTCCGGCAGTACAGGCGATGCCAGCGGCATGCAGTTCAGCGGCGGCTACCAGTACATCTCGCGCGCGTTCAGCTTCACGGTGCAGGGCATCCACGCGGCGAACCAGTATCGCGATCTCGGCACGCTCGAGGGCGTGCCCGTGCCGGAGAATCAGCTGTACATCACGCTCAGCGTGCCGCTGACGGCGCGCCAGACGCTGTCGGTCAGCTACTCGCGCCAGGACGCGTCGTTCCTCGGCGGCTCGCGCATCGTGTCGGTCGGCTATACGGCGGCCATCGGCTCGCGTTTCAACATCTTCGCCAACGTGTTCAAGGACTACGACCAGCAGCAGACCGTCGGCGCCTTCATCGGCGTGACCATTTCACTCGGCAACAGCGTGAGTGTCGGCACGAATGCCAGTTCGTACGATGGCCGCAAGAGTGTCTCGGTGTCGGCCAACCGGCCCGTCGACTACGACAAGGGCGGTTTCGGCTGGAACGTGCAGGCCGACGCCGGCAGCGAAAGCTATCGCCGTGGCCTGGGCCGGGTGGACTATCGCGGCCGCTATGGCGACGTGACGGCGCAGGCCGAGCACATCAACTCGGGCAGCATCGAGTCGAACCATGTCTCGCTCTACGGGGCGGGGTCGCTGGTGGTGGCGGATGGCGCGCTGCTGGCCGGACGGTCGATCTACGACGCCTTCGCCGTGGTGTCGACCGACGGCCTGCCCGATGTGCCGGTCCTGCGCGAGAACCGGCTGGTCGGCAAGACCAATGCCGGCGGCCGCCTGCTCGTGCCCGACCTGCTGCCGTACGACGGCAACCGGATCGCCATCAGCACCCTTGGACTGCCGGCCGAGGCCAGCGTGACGACGGACCGCCAGGTCGTGGTGCCGCCCACGCGTGCCGGCGTGACAGTGCGCTTCCCGGTCACGCGCTACGAGGGCGCTACCGTGCTGCTGGTCGATGGTCAGGGCCAGCCGCTGCCGGTGGGGGCGCATGTCGTGCTGGAAGGGAGCGATGCCACGGCCGTGGTCGGCTACGACGGCGCCGTGTTCCTCCCCGCGCTGCAGCCGGACAACCGGGTGACAGTGACCTTTGGCGACAGGACCTGCACGGCGCAGGTGCCCTATGCCCCGCGCGATGTGATGACCACCATTGGCCCCTTCCCCTGCGTCCTCCGGGAGCGCCCATGAACACCGGCCTGGTTCGCCGTCTGGTCCACCACCTGCTGGCCTGCGGGCTGTTCATCTGGCTGGGGTGGGCGGGCAGCGCGTACGCCATCGACTGCACCGTCACGATGAGCGATATCGAGTTTGGCGATGTCAACGTGCTGACCACCACGCCGGTCAGTGTCAACGGCGAGGTGAAAGTCGAATGCACCGACATGACGACCAAGTTCGCCCGTGTCTGCCTGAGTTTCGGCKCGCCGGGCGGCGGTACGGTGGCGAATCGGACCATGRCCGGCGCGACCTCGACGCCGCTGGCGTACAACCTCTACCAGAACGCGTCGCACACCACCCCGTGGGGCTCCGTGTACTTCACGCCGCCGCAGTCCCGGTCGGTGACGCTGCAGGCCGATTCATTCGGCATGGCCACCGCCACGGTGATGTACTACGGCTACATGCTGCTGCCGCAGGCGACGGTGCCGGCCGGCAGCTATACCGCGATCTACACCACCGCGGACACGAACATGAACGTGCAAGGCTATGTGTCCACGCCACCGGCCTGCTCGACGAGCATGCCGCAAGGCACGTCCTGGACTTTCACCGTCCGCGCGACGGTGGTGTCGGACTGCAACATCACGGCGACCAATATCGATTTTGGGCAGATCGGCCTGATCAGCGGGCCCGTGTCGGCCAACGGCAACATCAGCGTGACGTGCACGGCGGGCACGGCCTATTCGCTCACGCTCAACAACGGCACGGGCGCAGGGGCCACCCCAACCGCGCGCAAGATGACACGCGATGGCGGCACGGAGACCCTGACGTATGGCTTGTATRTCGATGCCACGCACAACATCGCATGGGGAGATGGTACCGGTGGTGCGACCGTCCTGATGGGTACGGGCAATGGCTTGACCAACCAAAACACGGTCTACGGCCAGGTGCCACCGCAGGCCGGAGCAGCGCCGGGCCTCTATCGCGACACGATCATCGTCACGATTACGTACTAGTTCACGTACTCGCTCACATRCCAGAGGCGGGCAGCGACAGCGTCGCGACGGCGCCACCGCCGGGGCGGTTCTCCACGGCGATGTGGCCATGGTGCAGCGCCGCCACCTCGCGCACGAGGCACAGCCCGAGGCCGGTGCTCTTGTCCCGCCCATTGGGGCGCGGCAGCGAATAGAAGCGCTCGAACAGCCGCCCCTGCGCATAGGCGGGGATGCCCGGGCCATCGTCGGTAATGCGGATGTCGATCATCCCGGCCGCGCCGGGCAGGACGGCGATGTCCACCGTGCCGTGCGCCGGCGAGAAGTCGAGCGCATTGTCGAGCAGGTTGGCCAGCGCCTGATGCAGCAGGAACGRGTCGCCGCTGACCACGGGCGCCCCGAATCCTTCCKGCCGCGGCTGGCGGTGCAGCGTGACGCCGCGCTGGCGCGCACGCGGCTCGCACGCCTCCACGATCGCCTCCAGCAGCGGCAGCAGCGCCACCGGCTCGCTGGCATCGAGCTGCTGCTTCTGCTCCACCGCCGCCAGCATCAGCAGCTTGCCGATCATCAGTTCGAGCCGCCGGGTCTGGCCCTGGATATTGGCGGCGAAGCGGCGCCGGTCGTCGGCAGGCATCTCCTCCTGCAACAGTTCCGCCGCCCCGCCGATGGCCGCCAGCGGGCTTTTCATCTCGTGGGTCAGCGTGTGGATGTAGTGCTCGACGTACTGCTTGTCCTCCAGCCGCAGCCGCATCGTTTCCACGGCGCGGCCCAGCTCCGCCAGTTCGCCGGCGCCGCGCWGCGGCATCTCCGCGCGCTCGCCGGCGGCCACCGCGCGGGCGTAGCGTTGCAGCCGGCGCAGCCCGTGCACCAGCCACAGCGTGCACGCCAGCCCGATCACGAAGGCGCAGCCCATCAGCAGCAGCCCGTGGAGCAGGATCTTCTGTCGGCTGCGGTCGATGAACGGCGCCATCACGCGATTCGGCTTGGAGACGGTCAGCACGCCGATGATCGGACCGCCATGGGGCGTACCGCCCGCGTCATCGGCCCGGATCGGCGCCGCGACGTGCATCACGGTRCTGTCCTCGTCGTCCGGGTCGGTGCGYGTGCTGCGGGCGCCGTACTTGCCCTGCAGGGTGCGCGCCACATCGTTCCAGCGGGAGTGGTCGGCGCCCGCGGCGGTGCCGGCGGAGTCGAAGCGCACGATGCCCCGGCTGTCGGTGATGGTCACCCGATAGTGGATGGTGTCCTTGTGCACGCCCCAGATCGTCGCGTCTACCGGCACGCTGGCCAGCGTGGCCACGCGCCGCGCGAACGCGCCATCGCCGATGTGGCCCTGCTGCATGTCGTCGGCGGCCAACAGGGCCAGCACCTGGGCGGTGTCGGCCAGCGTGTCCTCCATCGCCTGGCGCGCGCCCGGCTTCACCTCCTGCACGAACACCCGCAGCGTGAGGAACGCGGCYAGCCCSACGATCAGGAAGAAGCCGAAGAAGATGCGGAGTCCGATATGCATGCCGGCCGGGCGCTCAGGGATCGAGCGAGTARCCCATGCCGCGATGGGTGCGGATGGCATCGAACGTGGCATCCACCGCGCGCAGCTTGGCGCGCACGGTCTTGATATGGGTGTCGACGGTGCGGTCGATGGTGTCGGCGGCGTCGTGCCAGACCATGTCCATCAGCTGGGCGCGCGAGTAGATGCGCCCCGGCTGCGCCACCAGCAGCGCCAGCAGCCGGTACTCGTAGCGCGTGAGGGCCAGCCACTGGCCGTGGAAGGCGATGCGCGCGCCGGCGGCATCGTGGGTGAACCGGGCGGGTTCGGGCGCCGTGGGGGGTGCTCCGGCGCGACCGCCGGCACGGCGCAGGATCACCCGCACCCGGGCCGCCAGTTCGCGCGGCGAGAAGGGCTTGACCACGTAGTCGTCCGCGCCGATYTCCAGCCCGACGAYGCGGTCGATCTCCTCGTGCCGCGCCGTCAGAAAGATCACTGGCACGTCAGAGAACGTGCGCAGCGTCCGGCAGACCTCGAAGCCGCTCATGTCCGGCAAGCCCACGTCCAGGATCACAAGGTCGGCCGGTGCCGCGCGCAGCCGCTGGAGGGCATCGCCGCCCAGCACGAGGTGCTCGGCCTGCATGCCGTCGGTGCGCAGTGCATAGAGGATGGTGTCGGCGATGGCGGCTTCGTCTTCCACCACGACGACGGTCGGCGGGTTCATTGGTTCCGGGGGCTCTGGGATGCTGGAATGCAGGGATTGGCGCGATCTTATCAGGCGTGCACCCCACGCCGATGGAAGTAGACCCGCTCGGCGGCCAGCCGCAGCGGCGCGGAATGGAGCAGCACCTCGAACGGCCAGTCGAACTGCAGGCGGTYGAACACCCAGCGCAGCGCGCGCTTGGTCAGGAAGCGTGGCGCGCTGGCCGCCGCCACCCGCTCCGGCGCCGGCCCGCCGTGGAGCAGGTGGGCGGCCATGGCCTCGCCGATGGTCTCGCCGTGGCGCCATGCCGAATGGATTCCGCCTGCCGTCACCGGTGAGACCACCCCGGCTGCATCCCCRGTCAGCATTACCCCGGGTCCGGCGATGGGCGCGACCGGCCCGCCGCACGGAATCAGCCCAGCCCGCGTGGCGCCGGGCATGGCGTCGTCCGGAATTTGCAGCAGATGGCGCACGCGCTGCAGAAAGCCGTCGATGTCAGGCGCACGCGGGCGGCGCGGCGTCTGGCGCAGGGCCAGCCCGGCTTGCACGCCGGTCGGGTTCTGCGTCACCCAGCCGATATAGCCTGGCGCRAAGCGCTTGCTGACGAAGCAGTGGAGGGCGCCCGGCTCGGGCAGCGTCATGCCGGGAAACTCGTACTCGACGCCATAGAGGAAGTCGTGCACGCGCCCCAGCCCGGCCGTGATCGCCACGCGCGAGCGCACCCCGTCCGCGCCGACTAGGTAGCGCGTGCGGCCCACCCCGGGCACGCGCCAGCCGCCCTCGCAGGGCTGGGCGCCCGTGAACGCGGTGCCGAGGCGCAGGTCCACGCCATGGCTCACCAGTTCAGCGGCCAGCCAGCGCATCAGGCGCGGGGTATCGGTCGTCAGGAAGTAGTAGCCGGGGGCGCGCAGCGCCAGGTTGCGCAGGCTGGGCGCGTAGAGCCGCACCTGTTCCACGCGGTGCAGGCAGTCTGCCGGCGCGTGGCGCAGCCAGGTCTGCTCGGCGGCCTCCTTGACGATGATGCCGGTGGTGTGGAGTTTTTCGCCCGGATCGACCTTGCGCTCCAGCACCACCACGCGCAGGCCGGCCCGCGCCGCCGCCAGCGCACAGGCCGCGCCCGCGAAGCTGGCCCCCACGATCACCACGTCCGCATCGAAATTCGCACCGGCTGCCGTCATGTCACTGCTCCTGAAGTTGGACGGAGCGAGTGTCGCCAGCGACGGTGAAGCCGGTATGAGGCGAATGTGTGGCGTGGTGCAGCGCCACCGCGATGGCCGTCGCGCCGGCAGGCGCCACGGCCTTGCTACCGGCCGGCCCAGAAGCGACGCTGCGCCGCGGCGATCTCGGCCTCCATCTCCGGCACCGGGCCGATCAGCTCCAMGGCCTTCTGGCAATGATCGAACACATAGCGCGACGGCACGCTCATGGTCGGGTTCTCCGCGTGGCTGCCTGTGTACTGCAGCAGCGCATGCTCGGTCATGCCGAACACCACCCGGCCGATATTGGCCCAGTAGGCCGTGCCGGCGCACATGCAGCACGGCTCCACGGTGGTGTAGAGCGTGCAGCCCCACAGGTAGTCGGCCGGGAAGTTGGTGGCGGCCACGCGTGCGAGCGTGGATTCGGCGTGGTTCACCGTGTCGATGTTGCACTGCTCCAGCAGCACGGTTTCCTGGTCCGGACCGACCAGGATGGCGCCGAACGGGTGGTGGCCCAGCGTCACGGCGCGCTCGGCCACCTGCTGGGCGCGGCGCAGGTGGCGGCGGATCTGTTCCGGCGTGGGCGGCAGGCCCTGGGCGGGCAGGGTAGTGGGTTCGGGCGTGGTCATAGACATGGTCATGGTCTCCGCAGGTCTTCGTGAGGGCATGGCTCGGAGGGGCAGCAAGGCGTCRGTCAGGGCCTGCGGGCAGGCCAGTTGCGGCACGTGGCCGCAGTCGAGCGAAATCCGGTGGGCGCCCGGCGTGAGCGCCTGCATGCGCCGCTGGAGCGGCAGCGTGACGGAGCGGTCCTGCAGGCATTCGACATAGACACGCGGCACGCGGCCGAAGCGCGCGGGGCTGAGCGYGTTGCGCATGTCGCGGCCTGTGTCTGGTTGGGGGCAGAGCCGCGCGGCGGCGGTCTGCGCGGCCTCGGGCGGGCAGTCGTGCAGGAAGATCTCGCACGCGGCGGCGGGCGGCACGCGGCTGGTGGTGCCATCGGCATCCCATGCGAGGAGCGGCACGATGCCGGTGTAGTGGAAATCGGCATCGGCGGCGCGGCATTGGGCGATCACGTCGCCGAAGCTGACCCCGGTGGGCAGCATCATGCCGGCGAGGTAGACCAGCGCGCGTACGCGGTCTGGCAGGGTTTCGGCCACCTGCGAGGCGGTCAGGCCGCCGCCGCTGTGGCCGAGGACGACTGCGGGCGCGTCCAGCGCGGCCAGCAGTGCGCACACGTGGGCGGTGTAGCCGGCGAGGGTGGCGTCGGCTTTCCTTTCGGGGCTGCGGTCGTTGCCGGGCAGGTCCACGGCGTGTACCTGCCAGCCGGCGGCTTCGAGCATCGGCTGCCAGGCGGCGAAGGCCCAGCTGCCTTGCCAGGCGCCATGGATCAGCACGATGTGGGGGCGTKGCATCGACATGATCGGGTCAGCCGTAGGTGCGCCGGTAGCAGTCCATCAGGTGCTGCTCGACGGTCACGGGCGGGTACTTGGCGGCCTCGCCTTCGGCACGGCAGGTCGGCAGGCACGCCACCTCGTGCAGCGGGTTGCCGGTGAAGAAGAACGGCACCGAATAGCGCTCGCGGCCCGAACGGTTGATCACGCGGTGCAGCGTGGAGACGTAGCGGCCATTGGTCCAGCGCGCGAACAGGTCGCCGATATTGACGACGAAAGCGCCGGGCACGGGCGGGGCATCGATCCAGCTGGCCTGGAGGGCGTCCCAGACCTGGAGGCCGCCGGTCTCGTCCTGGAGCAGCAGGGTCACGCCGCCGAAGTCGGTATGTTCGCCGCAACCCTTCTCGCCGGGCTGGGGCTGCGCGGGTTGGGGCGGGTAGTGCAGCAGCCGCAGCGTGGCGGAGGCGTCGTGCAGGTAGCCRTCGAAATGGTCCTCGGGGAGGTCCAGCGCCAGCGCCAGCCCGCGCRCGACCGTGGCGCCCAGCGCGTACGCCTGCTGGTARTACGCCTCCATCACGTCGCGGAAGGCCGGCAGGGTGGCGGGCCACTGGTTCGGGCCGGTGTTGAAGCGGCCGGCCAGCACGCGCGGGTCATCGGCGGCAATCTCGGCACCAATATAGAGGCTCTCCTTCAGGTCCGGCGGCGCGCCGGCTTCCAGCGTCTGGGCGCGCAGCGGCTCATAGCCCCGGTTGCAGGGCGAGAGGCGCTTGTCCACGGCGAGCTTGTCGGCCATGCTCAGGTCGAAGAAGCGCTGGCTGGCCGCGAACACATCGCGGATCAGCGCCGGGTCGATGCCGTGGTTCGTCAGGTAGAAGAAGCCGCGATGCGCGCAGGCATCGTGCAGCTGCGTGGCCACGGCGCGGCGCGCGGCGGGCTCGGCGCTGTGCAGTCCGGCGATGTCGATCAGGGGCAGGCTGAGGGAGGCGGGGGCGGTGGCAGTCACGGTGAGCGGCGGGCCTCGAAGGCTGGGCGACGGATGCAACCCAGTCTAGGGAGGGGCCACTGCGCTGGATAGCGCCGATTTTTGCGCGGGGYGATGCCGAAATGCGAGCACCCCGGCGGGCCGCCCGGCGCACTGCCGGGGCGGCTATCGGCTCATGCACTCAAGGCGTGCGCGAGTGGCTCCGTCGATGCCTCGCTTTGGCGCGCCGGGGCACGGTCGCGGTGCGGCGCGGTGGGCTTGCGCAGCGCGAGGGCTTCGTCGCGCTCGCGCGCCTCGATGGCCTCCGCGGCAATCCGGATGAAGGCGTCCAGCGCCGGCGGCGGCGTGCGGCCGGCGCGCACATAGACGCCGAGTTCCGARCAGATCGGCGCGGGGGTGTCCAGCGGCACGTGCACCAGCCGCCCGTCGCGCAGTTCGCGCTCGAGGCCCAGCCGGCTCTGGAAGAAGATGCCCACGCCGCGCTCSACGAGGCCCTTCGCCAGTTCGATCGACGAAGTTTCCAGCAGCACCTGCAAGGCGCGCTTGTGATGGGCGAGCACGGGCTGGAGCAGTTCATGCATCGACAGTTCCGGCCGGGGCAGGATCAGCGGGTAGGCCGCGCATTCGGCAAAGGCCACGTGCGGCAGGCTGGCCAGTGGATGGCCGGGCGGCACGATGGCGCCSAGCGCGAAACGCGACACCATGCACTGGCGCAGGCCGTCGTGGCGGCGGATGGAGAAGCCGATGCCAAGGTCCGCCTCGCCATCGATCACGGCCTGGGCGGCCTGTTCGGAGCCGCAGATGCGCACGTCGATCTGGATAGTGGGGTAGCGCCGGTGCATCTGCGTCAGCATGGCGGGCATCAGGTCGGCATTCAGCCCCTCCACGGCCGCCACGCTGAGCGATCCGCGCCGCACGCCGCGCAGCAGTTCCAGCTCGGTGGCCAGGCGCTGCTCGTCCTGCAGCACGGTGATCACGTGGCGCGAGAACACCTCGCCGGCCGGGGTCAGGCGCAGGCCGGTGGCCAGGCGCTCGAACAGCGGGCTGCCGATCTCTTCCTCGAGCTGCAACAGCTGGCGGTTGATGGCCGACGAGGCCACGTGCAGCCGCCGCGCGGCTTCGCGGATGGAGCCGCAGCGGCGGATCATGTCGAAATACTTGATGGCGCGGGCGTGGATGTGCATGGCCGGATCGAGCATGCACCGTGCCAGCGCGGGGGGCGGCACCCGGTTCGCCCCCTTGCCGATCAGCGGTCGGCGCGGACCGGACCGTACTCCACCGGCACCCAGCTGTAGCCGCGCGCATCCTTGCGGATGTGGCCCAGGCCCGGGAACGGCATGTGCGCGCCGGCAATCAGCCAGCCCTTGGCGGCGGCCTGCGCGAAGACGGCCTTGCGCGTCTTGATGGCCTGCTGCTGGTCCGAATCGAACTCGATCGACACCTCGGGGTGGGCCATCTGCACCGAATGGCTGTGGACGATATCGCCCCACAACAGCAGCGTCTGGCCCTTCGACGTCACCAGATAGGAACTGTGCCCCGGCGTGTGGCCCGGCGTGCCGAGCACGCTGAAGCCGGGCAGCGGCTGCGCCCCGTCGGCGTAGGTGTGGAGCGCGCCCTTGGCCTTGTAGGGCGCCACGGCGTCCTGGGCCATCTTGAAGAACGGCTTCTTGTCCTCGGGGGCCTGCTGCGCGGCGGCGTCGCTGAGCCAGTAATCGGCATCCTTCTGCGAGGCCCAGACCGTGGCATTGGGGAAGACCGCCGTGGTGCCCTGGGTCAGGCCGCAAGCGTGGTCGGGGTGCAGGTGGGTCAGGAGCACCGCGTCCACGTCCTCCGGCTTGTAGCCGGCGGCGCGGATGTTGTTCACCAGCCCACCCATGGTCGGGCCGAAACACTGCGCCGCGCCGGCATCGACCAGCACGAGCTTGTCCTGCGTATGCACCAGGAAGCCGTTGACGGCAGTCTGCACGCCGTTCTTGTCGACCACGAACATGCGCGCCATCAGCGACTGGAGATCCTTGGCCTGCATGCCCTTGAGGAGCTTGCTGCCGAGATCGACATAACCGTCATAGAGGGCGGTGACGACCACGTCGCCAACCTGCTGGCGATAGAAGCCGGGCACCTGCTCCTTGACCTGCGCGGGCGCGGCCGTGGCGGCAAGACTGGCAAACATCAAGCCGGCCAGCGCGGCGCGAACCAGCCGGCGGGCGGCCTTGGGGGCAAAGGCGAGGGATTTCATCGGGGACAGATCCTTCCTGGATGGGAGTGGAAGCGAATAGGACAGGCAAGTTGCCGGAGGCCCATTCTAATGATCTGTCGGAAAATGCGCGCTGAGGGTCACGCAGGGGGGGCGGAAGGCGGCCCAAAGCAAAAAGCCGCAATCCCGTGAAGGACTGCGGCTTTTCTAATRGATGGTGGCGAATCAGGGATTCGAACCCCGGACCTGCGGATTATGATTCCGTCGCTCTAACCGACTGAGCTAATTCGCCAACGAAGACCGCAATTATACCCACGGATTGGAGCCTGTCAACACCCTCGTGACAGTTTTATGCAAGCTTCCGCAGKCTGCCCAAAAAAATGGCAGATCCGAAGATCTGCCTGAGAAGGAGCGACCGGCCGTGTACTAGCTTTGCGGTGCCGGTCTATCCTGAGCGCGGTTGCGCAGCGCTGGCCTGAATCTGAATCTGGCTCAGTCGTTGGCGTAGATATCCACGTCCTTGGTTTCGCGGACGAACAGCGCGCCGATCACGAAGGTCATGGCGGCGATGATGATCGGGTACCAGAGGCCGTAGTAGATATTGCCGTTCTGGGCCACCARCGCGAACGAGATGGTGGGCAGCAGGCCGCCGAACCAGCCGTTGCCGATGTGATACGGCAGCGACATCGACGAGTAGCGGATCCGCGTCGGGAACATCTCCACCAGCATCGCMGCGATCGGGCCGTACACCATCGTCACGTAGATCACCAGGATGACCAGGATCACCAGCACCATGATCGTGTTCATCTGGGCCGGGTCAGCCTTGGTCGGATAGCCGTGGGAGGCCATCGAGCCGGACACTTCCTTCTTGAACGCGGCGATCCTCCCCTTGCTCTCGTCGTCGAACGCGCCCTTCACGACSGTGGCGTCGAACGCCTTGATCTCCTTGTCGCCGATCTTCACCGAGGCAGGCGTGCCGGCCGGGGCGTCGATCACTTCATAGCTGGCCGATGCCTGGGCCAGCGTGCGCTTGACGATGTCGCACGAGCTGCGGAAGTCGATTTCGCGGGCGATCGGGCTGCCCTGGAACGAGCAGGTCTTCGGGTCGGCCGTGACCACGATCTGCGCGGTCTGCTGGGCACGCTCCAGCGCCGGGTTGGCGTAGTGCGTGAGCGCCTTGAACAGCGGGAAGTAGGTCAGCACGGCGATGGCGCAGCCGATCATGATGATCCACTTGCGGCCGATCTTGTCAGACAGCGAGCCGAAGAAGATGAAGAACGGCGTGCCGATCACCAGTGCGCCGGCGATCAGCAGGTTGGCCGTCTTGGCGTCCACCTTCAGCACCTGCGTCAGGAAGAACAGCGAGTAGAACTGGCCCGTGTACCAGACCACGGCCTGGCCGGCGGTCAGCCCCAGCAGCGCCAGGATCACGATCTTCATGTTGCGCCACTGGCCGAATGCCTCGGTCAGCGGAGCCTTGGAGGTCTTGCCCTCGGCCTTCATCTTCTGGAACGCCGGCGATTCGCTCATCGACAGGCGGATGTAGACCGACATGCCGAGCAGCAGGATCGAGAGCAGGAACGGGATACGCCAGCCCCAGACGTCGAAGTTCGGGCCGGTCAGCTCGCGCGTCAGCAGGATCACGATCAGCGACAGGAACAGGCCCATCGTCGCGGTGGTCTGGATCCAGGCCGTGTACGCGCCGCGCTTGCCGTGCGGGGCGTGCTCCGCCACGTACGTAGCCGCGCCGCCGTACTCGCCGCCGAGCGCCAGGCCCTGCAGCATGCGCAGCGCGATCAGGATGATCGGGGCCGCCCAGCCGATGGTGGCGTAGCCGGGCAGCAGGCCCACCAGGAAGGTGGACAGGCCCATGATCAGGATGGTGACCAGGAACGTGTACTTGCGGCCGATCATGTCGCCCAGGCGGCCGAACACCAGCGCGCCGAACGGGCGCACCAGGAAGCCCGCCGCGAAGGCCAGCAGCGCGAAGATGAACGCCGAGGTCGGGTCCAGGCCCGCGAAGAACTGCTTGGCGATGACCGCCGCCAGCGAACCGTACAGGTAGAAGTCRTACCACTCGAATACCGTGCCGAGCGAAGAGGCCAGGATGACCTTCCTCTCTTCGCGCGTCATCGGCGTGTTTTGTGCACCGCCCCCCGGCACTGCCACGTTTTGCGCGTTTGCCATTATTGTCTCCTCCGTCTCATCGAAAGGTTCCCCGTTGTCAGCGGCCACGCGTGTGCGGACCGCTGCATCGAAGTTGAAGAGGATTGTGGGAGGTGAAACTTACTGCGTTCTGACAGAAATGACGGGAATGGCGCCTAAATCGTCGGGGTATACGCTAGCGGGCGGAACTTCCCCCGAGGCGCCCGGGTTGCTGCGCTGCGGTTGGGCGCGGCACCGGGCGGGCCACGCGGTACGGCGGGGCGGGAATCTTGCTATGCAGCATCGGCCCCGGCAGGGGCTTGCGGGGGAGGTGGGGCGACGTGCGGGACGGCTTCGGCCCCGGCCGGCGGGGCAGGGTGGCCGTCAGGTTCGAACTCGTGGTCGGCGCGGTTCATGCGCCAGGCGTAGAGCGCGGCCATCGCCACGTAGACGATCAGCGCCCCCTGGGCGCCCACCCAGAACGAGAAGGGCCAGCCGAAGAAGTCGAAGCGCAGCTCTCGCGCGTACCAGCTCACCACGAACGACACCACGAACCACACTACCAGCAGCGCGCCGATCCAGCGCCGGTTGTGGCGCCACGCGCGGCGCTCCTGCGGCGACATGCGGTCGCGCGGGGGCTTTCTCATGCCGGCTCCCCGGTGCCGGTGCCGTTGCCGTTCTGGGCGCGGCGCAGCGTCACGCGCAGCCGCGTGCCGGCCAGCCGGGGCGACGGCTGGTAAACGTGATCGTCGATGGCCACCTCGCCGCCATGCTGCTGCACGATCTCGCGCACGATGGCGAGGCCCAGCCCGCTGCCCTCGGTATTGGTGCCGAGCACGCGGTAGAAGCGCTCCATCACCCGTTCGCGCTCGGACGGGGCGATACCCGGCCCGGTGTCCTCCACATCGAGATAGGCGAACGGCTCGAACGGRTCGGCGGCCACGCGCACGGTGGCATGGCCGCCGGACGGCGTGTAGCGGATCGCGTTGTCCAGCAGGTTGTTGAGCATCTCGGTCAGCATCAGGCGGTTGCCGGTGATGGTCACCGGGTGGTCGTCGGCTTCCAGCCCCAGGTCGATGCGGCGCGCCCACGCCTGCGGCAGCCAGTCCTTGACCACCTCACGCGCCAGCGCGGTGAGGTCCAGCGGCGCCATGCCGCCCGCGCCGGCCAGGTTCTCCATGCGCGCCAGCGAAAGCAGCTGCGTCACCAGGTGCGCGGTGCGTTCGGAACTGCCGGCGATCTGCGCCAGCGAGCGGCGCAATTCCTCGGGCGACTGCTCGCGCTGCGCCAGCTCGGCCTGCATGCGCAGCCCGGCCAGCGGCGTCTTCATCTGATGCGCGGCATCGGCGATAAAGCGCTTCTGCGTCTGCACGGACTGGTCCAGTCGCGCCAGCAGGTCATTGAACGATGCCACCAGCGGCGTGATCTCCTGCGGCGCGGCGGTCTCGTCGATGGGGCTCGTATCGCCGGGGTTGCGCGCCCGGATGCGCTGCTGGATCGCGGTCAGCGGCGCCAGCCCGCGCGTGAGGCCGAACCAGACCAGCACCACGGCCAGCGGCAGGATCACGAACTGCGGCAGGATCACGCCCTTGATGATTTCGTTGGCCAGCCGCGCGCGCTTGTCGAGCGTCTCGGCCACCTGCACCAGCACCGGCTGGGAGCCGGCGCTTTTCAGGTCGACATAGGTATAGGCCACGCGTACGTCGTTGCCGGCCACGCGGTCGTCGCGCAGGGACACCAGCCCGGCATGGCCCTGGTCCTCCTCGGACGGCAGCGGCAGATCGTGGTCGCCGGCCACGTACTCGCCGCGCTTGCCCACCACCTGGTAATAGATATTGTCGGTTTCGTCGGCCCGCAGGATCTCGCGCGCGGAGAGCGGCAGCTGCAGCGTCACGCGGCCGTTCACCTCGCGCACCTGCTGGGACAGCACGATGGCGCTGGCCTCCAGCGCGCGGTCGAACGGACCGTTGGCGATGGATTTGGCGACGAGGTAGGTGACCGCAATGCTCATCGGCCAGAGCAGCAGCAGCGGGGCGAGCATCCAGTCGAGGATCTCGCCGAACAGCGAGCGCGGGGAGGGATGGGCGGACGATTCTTCCAGGTGCGGCAGGGCGTCGGCCAGCGCGGCGTCCTCCGCCGCGGCGTCGGCCAGGGTCGGCAGGGGCGGCGGCGAGTTGGGCAGGGGGGGCAGGGCCGGCGGGCGGCCCCAGCGCAGTCTCAGCAGGCGCATGCCGCCCCCGGATCAGCCATGCGCCGCCATCACCGGCTGGAACTTCTCCAGGCAGTAACCCAGGCCGCGCACCGTGGCGATGCGGATGCCACCCACTTCGATCTTCTTGCGCAGCCGGTGCACATAGACCTCGATGGCGTTGTTGCTGACTTCCTCGCCCCACTCGCAGAGGTGGTCCACCAGTTGTTCCTTGGAAACCAGCCGCCCGCTGCGCGTGAGCAGGATCTCCAGCAGGCCGATCTCGCGTGCGGACAGGTCCAGCATCTGCTCGTTCAGRTAGGCGATGCGGCCGACCTGGTCGAAGGCCAGCGGCCCGTGGCGCATCAGCGTGGCGCCGCCGCCCGCGCCGCGCCGGACCAGCGCGCGCACGCGCGCCTCCAGCTCGGACAGCGCGAAGGGCTTGGCCATGTAGTCGTCGGCGCCCAGGTCCAGGCCCTTGACCCGCTCRTCCACGCCATCGGCGGCGGTCAGGATCAGCACCGGCAGCATCGCGCCGCGCGTGCGCAGGCGCTTGAGCACCTCCAGGCCGGGCATGCGGGGCAGGCCGAGGTCCAGGATCAGCAGGTCGAAATGCTGGGTCGACAGGGCCGAATCGGCTTCCACGCCGTTGGCGACGTGGTCGACGGCGTAGCCGGAATGCCGCAGCGAGCGCGTGAGCCCGTCTGCCAGCACGTCGTCATCTTCCGCAATCAGAATGCGCATGGTTGTCTCCACCCTGTTGCCAGCATCGCACGCCACGCGGTTGCGGAACCGGTGGGGCTTGCCAAGCATACTGTTTTTTTATACAGTACCCGACATTCCGCAGGCTGCCTTGTGGGCAGCCGGGTCGGGTCGCACGCCAGATCACTTTTCAGGCCGATTTCCGTCGGAAATCGCTTAAAAATCAGGCGTCGCGCCGCATGCGGCCTATTTATACACCATTGACTGAAGGACGACCATGGACGACAAGAAGGCCGGCGCCGGCGTGAGCGCTGAGAAGCAGAAGGCGCTTGCCGCCGCGCTCTCCCAGATCGAGAAGCAGTTCGGCAAGGGCTCGATCATGCGTCTGGGCGATGGCGAGATCGAAAAGGACATCGAGGTGGTGTCGACCGGCTCGCTGGGGCTCGATATCGCGCTGGGCGTCGGCGGCTTGCCGCGCGGCCGCGTGGTGGAGATCTATGGTCCGGAATCGTCGGGCAAGACCACGCTGACGCTGCAGGTGGTGGCCGAGATGCAGAAGCTGGGCGGCACCTGCGCCTTTATCGACGCGGAACACGCGCTGGACGTGAACTACGCCGGCAAGCTGGGCGTGAACGTGGGTGAACTGCTGATCTCCCAGCCGGACACCGGCGAGCAGGCCCTGGAAATTACCGACGCCCTGGTGCGCTCGGGCTCGATCGACCTGATCGTGATCGACTCGGTGGCCGCAYTGGTGCCGAAGGCCGAAATCGAGGGCGAAATGGGCGATTCGCTGCCCGGCCTGCAGGCCCGCCTGATGAGCCAGGCGCTGCGCAAGCTGACCGGTACGATCAAGCGCACCAACTGCCTGGTGATCTTCATCAACCAGATTCGTATGAAGATCGGTGTGATGTTTGGTTCACCTGAAACGACCACCGGCGGCAATGCGCTGAAGTTCTACGCCTCGGTGCGCCTGGACATCCGCCGCATCGGCTCGATCAAGAAGGGCGACGACGTCATCGGCAACGAGACCAAGGTCAAGGTGGTGAAGAACAAGGTGTCGCCGCCGTTCCGCGAGGCATTCTTCGACATCCTCTACGGCCAGGGCATTTCCCGTCAGGGCGAGATCATYGACCTCGGCGTGGATGCCAAGATCGTCGAGAAGTCGGGCGCGTGGTACAGCTACAACGGCGAAAAGATCGGCCAGGGCAAGGACAACGCGCGCGAATACCTGCGCGAGAACCCTGACATCGCCGCTGAGATCGAGAACAAGGTCCGTGCGGCGCTGGGCGTGGTGGCGATGAACGCCGCTGTCGTCAGCGCGCCGGCCGAAATCGAAGGCTGAGGCGGAGCTTTCTCCGCCCCTCGGAAGCCGTCGCAGATCGTGCGGCGGCTTTTTTTATTGGTACTGCACTGTCGATGACCCCCTGATGGCTGGCTCCCGCCCCCCGCTCTCGCTGAAGGCCCGCGCCGTTGGCTACCTGTCGCGCCGCGAGCACAGCCGCGCCGAACTGCGGCGCAAGCTGGCGCCGCACGCCGAGACGCCCGAGGAGGTGGATACCCTGCTCGACGCGCTCGAGCGCGAGAACTGGCTCTCCAACGACCGCTTCGTCGATAGCCTGGTCCATCGCCGCGCCAGCCGCTATGGCGCCGCCCGGGTGATGCAGGAGGCCAAGACCCATCAGCTCGGCAATGAACAACTGCATGACCTCCAGGACCGCCTGCGGGAMACCGAGGTCGAGCGGGCCCGGGARGTCTGGCGCAAGCGCTTCGGCACCGCCCCGGATTCTCCGGAGGCCAAGGCCAAGCAGATCCGCTTCATGGTCGCGCGTGGCTTCTCGCGCGCCGTGGTCGGCAAGATCATCCGCGGCGCGGAAGATGACGAGTGAGATGGCAACAACGTGTCGATTACGCCACGTAGACCACTGTATACCTGCGTGCGCAACAGGGATTTTGTGATCCGGCGCCTAACGTTGCGGCGCCGCACCACCGACGGTGCCGCCGGATACGATGGCCGCCCGCCAGCCCTTGTCGCGCCGTGGTTCGGCGTTGTCACCGGCGCAACAATTCGCCCCCGACATTCCGTATCGCAGGATGTTCCCGGTCAAAGCGGCGCGGCATGTTAAACTCTCCCGGTTTTCCGGCCTTGGCGGCCGTGCGGCTGTCGGCCGTCCCGCCCCGGCCGTGACGTTTGCCCCCGGTCACACCTCAACATCCCGCGTCAGCCCCAGCTGTCATGCCACTTTCCCCGCCTGCCAACCGCACCTTGCGTCATCGCCGTGCCATCACGGCGGAAGCGTATGCGCGGGAAGACGGTCTGTGGGACATCGAGGCCCGCCTTACCGACACCAAGCCACGTGACATCGAACTCGCCGGCGGCGGCATTCGCCCCATCGGCCAGCCGCTGCACGACCTCTGGCTGCGCGTGACGATCGACCTCCGCATGAACGTGGTGGATGCTGAAGCCTGCTCMGACTGGGTGCCGTATCCGACGCATTGCGACACGATCGGCCCGGCCTACCGGAAGCTGATCGGCCTGAACCTGACAAAGGGCTTCCGCAAGGCGGTGCGCGAGCGGCTGTCCGGCGTGTCCGGCTGCACCCACCTGACGGAGCTGGCCGGCGTGCTGCCGACCGCCGCCATCCAGGCGTTTGCCGGCGATGTCTTCAATGTGCGCGACGGCGCCACCGTCAACGATCCGAATCCCGAACCKCCTTACCAGCTCCATGGATGCCACGCGCTCCATTTCGAGGGCGAGGTGGTTCGCCAGTTTTACCCGCGCTGGTATGGCTACCAGCCGGCACCGAAGGCCGGCGCTGCGGCGTCATCGTCCCAGACCGCGTCACGCGTCGATGCTCCGGCATCGGGCGACGACACCCTGGCCCACCGGCCCAACGGAACCTCGGGCTGACCGTCACGGTCCGCCCACAGGAACAGCGAGAGACGAATCGTCTCCCCCATTTTTCCCATCCCTTTACGCCTACCCGAAAGGAAACACGCATGAATATCCATGAGTATCAAGGCAAGGAAATCCTGCGCAAATACAATGTGCCGGTTCCGCGCGGCATCCCGGCTTTCTCGGTTGAAGAAGCCCTGAAGGCGGCTGAGCAGCTCGGCGGTCCGGTGTGGGTCGTCAAGGCACAGATCCACGCAGGCGGCCGCGGCAAGGGCGGCGGCGTGAAGGTGGCCAAGAGCATCGAGGACGTCAAGACCTACGCCACCAACATCCTGGGCATGCAACTGGTGACGCACCAGACCGGTCCGGAAGGCAAGAAGGTCAACCGCCTGCTGGTCGAAGAAGGCGCTGACATCAAGAAGGAACTGTACGTGTCGCTGGTGGTGGACCGTGTCTCGCAAAAGGTGGCCCTGATGGCCTCCAGCGAAGGCGGCATGGACATCGAGGAAGTGGCTGCGCACAGCCCGGAAAAGATCCACACGCTGATCGTGGACCCGGCCGTGGGCCTGCAGGACGCCGAAGCCGACGACATCGCCCGCAAGATCGGCGTSCCGGACGCCAGCGTGCCGCAAGCGCGCCAGGCACTGCAAGGCCTGTACAAGGCGTTCTGGGAAACCGACGCTTCGCTGGCCGAAATCAACCCGCTGATCCTGACCGGCGACGGCAAGGTGATCGCYCTGGACGCGAAGTTCAACTTCGACTCCAACGCGATGTTCCGTCACCCGGAAATCGTGGCCTACCGTGACCTGGACGAAGAAGACGCCAACGAAATCGAGGCCTCGAAGTTCGACCTGGCCTACATCTCGCTGGACGGCAACATCGGCTGCCTGGTGAACGGCGCCGGCCTGGCCATGGCCACCATGGACACCATCAAGCTGTTCGGCGGCGAGCCGGCCAACTTCCTGGACGTGGGCGGCGGTGCCACCACCGAGAAGGTGACCGAAGCCTTCAAGCTGATGCTGAGCAACCCGAACGTGGAGGCCATCCTGGTCAACATCTTCGGCGGCATCATGCGCTGCGACGTGATCGCCGAAGGCGTGATCTCCGCTTCGAAGGCTGTGCAGCTGGGCGTGCCGCTGGTCGTCCGCATGAAGGGCACCAACGAAGACCTGGGCAAGAAGATGCTGGCCGAGTCGGGCCTGCCGATCATCTCGGCGGACACGATGGAAGAAGCCGCCCAGAAGGTTGTGGCCGCTGCCGCTGGCAAGTAAGCCGAAGCCGATACGCCAACAAATGCAAGCGCGCGGTGCGCAGGCCCTGCCCGCGCCGCGCGACGCCAAGCAAAGGATTACAGCATGTCGATTCTGATTAACAAAGATACCAAGGTCATCACCCAGGGGATTACCGGCAAGACCGGCCAGTTCCACACCCGTGGCTGCCGCGACTACGCGAACGGCAAGAACGCCTATGTGGCGGGCGTGAACCCGAAGAAGGCCGGYGAGGAYTTCGAGGGCATTCCCATCTACGCGAGCGTGAAGGACGCCAAGCAGGCGACCGGCGCGACCGTGTCGGTGATCTACGTGCCGCCCGCCGGCGCTGCCGCCGCCATCTGGGAAGCCGTTGACGCCGATCTGGACCTCGTGGTCTGCATCACCGAAGGCATTCCCGTCCGCGACATGATGGAAGTCAAGGACAAGATGCGTAAGCAGAACAAGAAGACCCTGCTGCTGGGTCCGAACTGCCCGGGCCTGATCACGCCGGACGAGATCAAGATCGGCATCATGCCGGGTCACATCCACCGCAAGGGCCGCATCGGCGTGGTGTCGCGCTCGGGCACGCTGACGTACGAAGCCGTGGGCCAGCTGACCGCGCTGGGCCTGGGCCAGTCGTCGGCCGTGGGCATTGGTGGCGACCCCATCAACGGCCTGAAGCACATCGACGTGATGAAGATGTTCAACGACGATCCCGACACGGACGCCGTGGTCATGATCGGTGAGATCGGCGGCCCGGACGAGGCCAACGCCGCGCACTGGATCAAGGACAACATGAAGAAGCCGGTGGTTGGCTTCATCGCCGGTGTGACGGCGCCCCCGGGCAAGCGCATGGGYCACGCCGGCGCGCTGATCTCGGGTGGTGCGGACACCGCCCAGGCCAAGCTGGAAATCATGGAAGCCTGCGGTATCACGGTGACCAAGAACCCGTCGGAGATGGCCCGCCTGCTGAAGGCGATGCTGTAAATCATGCGTCACTTCCCGCGCCATGGCGTGCCGATTCGGGCGCCTGGCGTGTGGTGATTGCATCGCATTGCCCCCGCTCGCCCGGGGGCAATGTCATTCTGGCGAGACGCTGACCTAGGGTATTTCCCGAGCCGCCTGCCGGAAGGTTGAAACCGAATCGTAAGGTTCGTGCGATACATCTCCATGTCTGTAAGTTCAGACATCCAAAAGTTCGCAGTGGCGCCGCCTGCCGGGCGGTYGGCGAACGTGGAATAAACCTAGAAAYTCGAGGAGTCTTGCCGTGGAATTGYTGTCGAGCAGCGCATTYTGGATTGCGCTGGGATCCATCATCCTGACCAATATCGTGCTGTCCGGCGACAACGCCGTGGTGATCGCGCTCGCCTCGCGCAATCTGCCGCCGGCCCAGCARAAGAAAGCCATTTTCTGGGGCAGCGCCGCCGCCATCATCATGCGCGTGGTGCTGACCGTGGCCGCCGTGAAGCTGCTGACGCTGCCGTACCTGAAGATCGTCGGCGCCATCCTGCTGGTCTACATCGGCGTGCAACTGCTGACCGGTGATGACGGCGAGGAAGGCCACGACGCCAAGGACAACATCTGGCAAGCCATCCGCACCATCCTGATTGCCGACCTGGTGATGTCGCTGGACAACGTGGTGGCCGTGGCCGCCGCCGCCCAGAAGGGCCCCGAAGGCAGCCAGCTGATGCTGCTGGTGCTGGGCCTGGGCCTGTCGATTCCGCTGATTGTGTTCGGCAGCACCATCCTGCTGAAGGTGATGGAGCGCTTCCCGCTCATCATCGTGCTGGGCGCCGCGCTGCTGGGCTACCTGGCCGGCGAGATGCTGGTGAGCGACCCCGTGGATGCAGAGTGGTTCCAGGTGCATGTGCCGCACGCCCATCTGGTGTTTGGCTTGGTCGGGGCCGTGCTGGTGGTGCTGGTGGGCAAGCTGCTCAAGCGCCGGAGCGCGCAGGTGGCCTGACGCCTCTGCATTGCAGTCTCGTCATGCCTGAAACGGGCGGCCGATCTGGCCGCCCGTTTTTCTTTGGTGGCGCCGCTACAACAGGGCGCTGTGGGCGCCCGCGCCACGAATTCCTGTGGATTTCCAAGCAATTCCCACAAGCCTGTGGGAATTGTCGGAGATCAATCGGAGTAGGGGGCTGACCTCCCGATCATGGGTGCCGTGCCGGTGCGCAACGCCGCGCGGCACGGACATCAACCATCACCATGAAAAGGGTCAATATGCAACGCAAGCCTTCCGCACGCCGCCATCGCGGCTTCACGCTGATCGAACTGATGATCGTGGTGGCGATCATCGGCATCCTCGCCGGGGTCGCCATTCCACAGTATCAGGACTACGTGGCGCGCTCGCAGTTCGCCGAGGGACTGAGCCTGGCGTCGGGGCAGAAGCCGGCGGTGATCGAAACGTTCTCGTACGGCGGCACCTGCCCCAGCAACGCCAGCGGGGCGGCGGACGGGATTCCGCTGGCGACCAGCATTGCCGGGACGTACATCAAGAGCGTGGTCACGGGCGGCACGCCCACGGCGGCGGGTGGCTGCACCATCGTCGCCAACTTCAAGGACGCTGGCATCGCCAAGGGGCTGGTCGGCAAGTCCCTGACGCTGCGCATGACCGGCGCGGACCAGGGTGCCGTGGCGTGGCAGTGCGAATCGGGCGCTGAACGGAAGTACCTGCCCAAGGCGTGCAGCCACGTGGCGGCGGCTGCGGCGCCGGCCTGATCTGATGACGGCGGCTGACCGGGGGTGGGASCGCTCCCAGCCTCGGTCAGCAACGAAAAAATCGGGCCGAAATGCGCCATTTATGGTGCATTTCCATCAGAGTGAATCAACGTCCGGCGGCTTGCGCGCGATCAAATTTGTAGCGCGCAGCCCGCCACAGCATACGACCCCAGTCATCGCGTCGATGACGACAACCAAAAAGGGGGTCCTATGCAACACACCAACACTTATCCACGGCGGTCTGGCCGTCTTGTGCGCCGGACCATGCGCGCCGGCTTCACGCTGATCGAACTGATGATCGTTGTGGCGATCATCGGCATTCTGGCCAGCCTTGCCATTCCGCAGTACCGCGACTACGTGGCGCGGGCCCAGTTTGCCGAGGCGCTGACGCTGGCGTCGGGCCTGAAGACGTCGCTGGTGGAGGCCTACGTCAGCTCCGGGTCGTGCCCGGACAACAAGACGGCCAATAACTCCGGCCTGCCGCTGAGTTCGACCATCAATGGCCGGTATGTGGCATCGGTGGAAACCAAGGCCAATGGCGTGGTGGGCGACTCCGGCGGTTGCGTGATCACGGCCCGGTTCCGGAGTGACGTCTCGCAGGCGCTGGCCGGCAAGCATGTGGAGTTGGAACTGAAGGGCTCCGAGGGCTCGTTCACCTGGGATTGCTTCTCCAACGTGGACCACAAGCTGATGCCGAAGTCCTGCAGCGTGCGGGGATCGAGTTCCACCTCGGCCTGAGGCGGTGCGCCATGGATCGCCGCAAGCGCCTTCCACGGCGGGCGGGCTTTTCGCTGATCGAGCTGATGATCGTGGTGGCGATCATCGGCATCCTGGCCAGCCTCGCCCTGCCGCAGTACCGCGCGTACGTGGCGCGGGCCCAGTTTGCCGAGGGACTGTACTTGCTGGGTGGGTTGAAGGTCTCGGTGCTGGAGACCTATGTCTTGTCCTCTCAATGTCCTGACAACACCGGGGAGAACGATACCGCTTTGCCGCCCGCTGAAACCATAAACGGAAAGTACGTGGAGCGCGTGGTGGCCCAGCGCATGGGCCAGGTCTCAGACGGCGGCGGGTGCTTTCTCCGGGCGTACTTCCGCGAGGACGCGTCGCCGCTGCTCCGGGGCAAGTTCGTGGAGCTTGAGTTAAGTGGGACCGGCAAACCGTCTGAAGGCTACGCTGGCGGCGGCGCGGCGTCTTGGGACTGTTATTCGAACGCGCGCGAAAATGTGCGTCCAAAGGCATGTCGGTATCGGTGGGGGTACACCCCAGAGGCATAGCCCGTCCCGCCCGCCTCAAAGTGCAAAACTTTGGCAGTCCCGCAGACACAAAATGTGACAAATTTTGTTGATTGGTCGTCCCTTGGAATCGTAGATCGGCCAAATTTTGTCACTCCCGCATGAGATTATCGGCATTTGCTGGCCTGGCACACTCCCTGCTTTAGGGGTAATGCATCACATGCAAGCAGATGTTTCTTTCTGTAACGAAAATCTCATCGAGGGGTCAATCCTTATGCAACGGGTACAACAAATCAAAAAACTGGGCCGCCAAGCTCAGAAGGGTTTCACGCTGATCGAACTGATGATCGTGGTTGCGATCATCGGTATTCTGGCTGCTATCGCGATTCCGCAGTACCAGGATTACGTGGCGAAGACGCAAGTTGCTCGCGTGATCGGTGAAATGTCTGCATACAAGACGGCCATTGAAGACCGTCTTAATCAAGGCGCTGCCGCAATCACGAAGGCTGACCTTGGCGCTACCGATTCGACGTTGCTGGCTGCCAGCCCCTTTGCTACCGATCTGGCACCCGCCGCCGATGGTTCTCTGTCGTACGTCGGCACCCTGGGTGGCAACGCAAGCAAGTCGGTTGCTGGCGCCACGATCACGGTTTCGCGTGACAAGTCGGGTAACTGGAAGTGCGTGAGTGATGGTGCCAAGGCTGGTGCCTGGAAGGACACGTACGCACCGGCTGGTTGCGGCAAGGCCGTTGTTGTTCCGTAACGCTGCATAAGCGTCAGTTACCATCAGCGAGCCTTTCCCTCGCCTGATGTCTGAAGCTTGAAAAAGCGCCTTCGGGCGCTTTTTCTTTTCCTGCTTCCCCAAGCCGCCAAGCTATCATGGCGCCTTTCCTTCCCCTCGCGCCCGCATGCCGCCATCCAGGGCTTTGCTTCCGGGGTCGGCGATCATCGCCGCCTTTACCCTCCCGCTG
>NZ_JBFREV010000019.1:0-109912 GCF_052114485.1 Cupriavidus sp. KB_39 | reverse complement strand
GCGCCGACGGGGGTCTCGGCCTCGGTGTTCGTCGGCACCTATGCCACGGTGGAGACCCGGAACGCCGGGGAAGTCGATATCACCGCCACGGCCACACTGGCCAATGGCAGCCGAGCGACCTCGGTCACCCATCTGGTCGTGCAGGCAGCGCCGGCGAAGTCGTACACGCTGACGCTGTCGCCGTCGAACCTGACCGTGACGGCTGGCGCAGCGGCGCAGACGGTAACGGCAGCCGTACGGCGTTCGGATGGTGTCGATGGGATCGCCGACCTGACCAACTGGACGTGGGCCACCGGTGATGCCACCTTCCCCGTGACGGCAGCAGCGGACGGCCACTCGGCACAGGTCAGCAGCCCTTCGTCGGCCACGTTGGCCGGCTCCGCCGTGCTGGCAGCCTGCGCGGATGCCCCCACCGGCACCCGCCTATGCGCCAATGCCGCGCTGGCTCGCCCGGCCACGCCGCCGCCGCCCACCTACACCGTGGGTGGCACGGTGTCCGGCCTGGCGGCTGGCAAGAGCCTGCTGCTGGCAGGCCCCAATGGCGATTCGCTGGCGATCAGTGCCGACGGCGCCTTCACGCTGCCCACCGCGCTGGCCGCCGCCTCGGCCTACAGCGTCACGGTGTCCGGCCAGCCTGCCGGCCAGACCTGTGCCGTCCAGAATGGCAGCGGCACCATCGCCGCCGCCAACGTCACCAACGTGGCGATCACCTGCGTGCAGGCCCAGTTCGTGGTAGTGGCCAACCGCGGAGACCGGACCCTGTCGGTCTATCGGATCGACCCCGTTACCGGCGCGCTGGCCGCCGTGCCGGACAGCCCGTTCCCGACGGTGAACCAGGTCAACGACATCGCCTTCCTGCCGTCCGGCCGGGTGGGCTATGCGGTGATGGTGGATAACAACACGATCGTCCCCTTCCAGCTGGATGCCGCCACCGGCAGGCTGACCATGATTGCGGCGGCGAGTGCCCCGACGCCGCTCGCGCCTCAGGTCGTCGCGGTGGATCCGACAGGCCGGCATCTCTATGTCGGCGGCCTAGGTACGCTGGCGAGCTTTGCCATCAATCCCGTGACGCAAGCCGCGGAGTTGACGTCAAGCCTGTCCCCAGGCGGATCGGCCAGTGCGGGCGGGGTCGCGGTGTCCGCCGACGGGCAGAACGTCTATGCCACGAGCATCGCGACGGACGCGTTGTGGCACGCTCCCGTCAGTGTGGCGACGGGCTCCCTTACGTTCGCCTACACCCGATCATCGCTTGGCTCACGGCCGATGGGRACGGCCCTGTCACGCGATGGCAGCGCGCTGTACTTCGCCAACATGGGCACCAATAGCTTCGGTAGCTGCACGCTCGATGCCACAGGGGCGATTACGAGCGTCATGGACATGCTGATTGGGGTGTCGCGTCCCATCGACGTCGCTGTCACGCCGTCGGGCCARTTTGTCTATGTMCTYGGTWCAGGGAGCAACAATATCCAGACGATGCGGATCGACCCCATGTTTGGCCCCTTGCCGCTCGCCATCACGCCCGCCAGCATCAGCGGCCAGCGTCTGCGGATCGAGCCGAACGGGCGCTTCCTGTACACGCCGTCCCTCAACGGCACGCTGTACGGCTTCGCCATCGATGCAGGCAGCGGCGCGCTGACACCGGTGCCAGGCAGTCCGTTCGCCACGGGCAACGTCAACGCTGCCATGGCGATTGTCCAGCCGGCGCCATAGGCCAGTCGGATCAAACCATTCCAATCACATTACGGGGTCGGGTTCCATGTTCCTTCGTCTTCCTGCCGGCGCACGCGCGCTCGGCATTGCCTTGCTTGCCGCTGCGGTGCTCACCGCCTGCGGTTCCGATGACAAGGCCGCGCCGGCCCCCTCGGCCACGCCAGCGGCGACCAAGGTGGTGGTCGACACCACCAGCGGCGCGCCGGTGGCTGGCAGCAGCTTGACGCTCAAGGCGACCTTGCTGGCCGCCGATGGGAGCGAGGTCAAAGGCGCCAGCTTTGCCTGGACGTCTTCCGATGAATCGGTCGCCGTAGTCACGGCGGCTTCGGACAAGGCGCCGACGGGTGTTTCGGCCTCGGTCTTTGTCGGTACCTACGCCACCGTGCAGACCCGGAATGCCGGGAAAGTCGATATCACCGCCACGGCGACGYTKGCCGATGGCAGCCGCGCTACCTCGGTCACCCATCTCGTGGTGCAGGCAGCGCCGGCCAAGTCATACACGCTGACCCTGTCGCCGGCAAACCTGACCCTGACCGCTGGCGCGGCGGCSCAGACCGTGACCGCAGCCGTACGCCGCTCGGATGGGGTCGATGGGATCGCCGACCTGACCAACTGGTCGTGGACCACCGGCGACGCCACCTTCCCCGTGACGGCAGCGGCGGACGGCCATTCGGCACAGGTCAGCAGCCCGTCCTCGGCCAGGCTGGCCGGCTCGGCCGTGCTGGCCGCCTGCGCGGACGCCCCCACGGGCACTCGCCTGTGCGCCAACGCCGCGCTGGCGCGTCCGACCGCGCCGCCGCCTACCTACAGCGTCGGCGGTACGGTCACCGGGCTGGCGGCGGGCAAGAGCCTGACGCTTTCCGGCGTGAATGGGGATACGGCGGTTGTCAGCGCCAACGGCGCCTTCACCGTCTCCAGCGGGCTGGCCGATGCCACGCCCTACAACGTCACCGTGTTCGCCCAGCCGGCCGGCCAGACCTGCACGGTGCAGAACGGCAGCGGCACCATCGCCGCCGCCAACGTCACCAACGTGGCGATTACCTGCGTGCAGGCGCAGTTCGTGGTGGTGCCCAATAACATCGATCTGACGATTTCGGTCTATCGGATCGATCCGAATACCGGCGTGCTGGCCGCCGTGCCCAACAGTCCGTTCCCGAGCGTGAACCAGATCAACGACATCGCCTTCCTGCCCTCGGGACTGGTGGGCTATGCGATAGCGGGGGACAACAGCACGGTCGTCGGATTCCGGCTGGACCCGGTCACCGGCGCGCTGGCGGCCATCCCCGGGGCGACGGCCCTGACCCTGCCGGGTCCGGAGGTTATCGCCATGCACCCGTCCGGCAAGTGGCTGTTTGTTGGTGGGCTCGTATCCGTGGCAACGTATGGCATCGACGCCGCGACGTACGCGCTGACGCCTTCGACCACGCAGCCGAGCGGCATGTCGAGTGCCACGACGGGGCTCACCGTGTCCCCGGACGGCCAGTATGTCTACGCGATGAACGCCATGCCGGACCTGCTCTGGAGCATGCCTTTCGATGCGATGACCGGTGTCCTGTCCACGCCGAACACCGCGCCGAGCCTTGGCGCCCGGCCGGGCGGGGGCGCCGTGTCTGCCGATGGCCGTTCCCTGTTCTTCGCGAACCTTTTCAGCAATTCGCTCGGCATCGGCCTGATCGACACCAGCACTGGGATGGTCGCGGCGGTCGCGGACTTCCCGACGGCCGCGGCCGGGCCGACCGATGTCGCGCTCGCGCCTTCGTTCGCCTATGTCCTTGGCTCGATGAGTAACAGCATCGAAGTGTTCCGTCGCAATCTCGCGACGGGGTTGGTCGACTTCAGTGTCGGGAGCACGCCCGCCAGCGTCACCGGCCAGCGCCTGCGGATCGAACCGAACGGCCGCTACCTCTACACGCCGTCCTACACGGGGCCGGTGTATGGATTCGAGATCAATGCGACGACTGGCTTGCTGACGCCGCTGCCGGGCAGCCCATTCGCCTCGGGCAGGGGCAATGTCGGCATGGCGATTGTGCAGCCGACGCCATAAATCGGCGGMTCGTTACGCTGTCCAGGCCTGCGCCGGGTTGCAGGCCAGGTAGCGCGCCGGTTCGGCAATCCCGAGCCGGGCGCGCGCCGCGTCCATCGGCTCGTGCAGCAGGGTTTCGTAGTCTTCCCCCAGCAGCCAGCCGGCACGGCGGCCCCGGCGGTAGCCTTCCAGCACAGCGCGGGCGAAGGCCGTGCTGCGCGAGACGCGCAGGCTTTTCAGGGCGGCGGCCACGGCGATGAAGGCCCAGCCGGTGCCGCCGGTCTGGGCGTAGCTGAAGGCCACCAGCGCCGCCTCGCCCAGGCTCTCATCGGCGCGATAGCCGGTCAGGACGTGCCAGATGTCGTGGATGTCCCGCGTGCGGCGCCCAAACCACAGATAGGCGTCCTCCATCACCGGCTCCTGGTTCAGGTTCGACACCTTGGCCAGTCCATCGGCGCTATAGCCGGTCTTTTCCAGAAATTGCCGATAGGCAGCGCCCACCGTGCCCGGCGCGAAGCTGGCGATAAAGGCCGGGTCGGTGAGCCGCTCGGCCAGTTCGATGCGCTGGTAGGCCAGCCGCCGCCCCTGCCGCGTACTGAGCAGGCGGCGGTAGTTCTTCGGCATGGCGGGGCCGTTCAGCGCCCGCATGATGAGGAAGACCTGCTCGGTGTCGTTGCCGTCCGCCAGCAGTTTGCGCACGGCGCGGAAGGCGGTGAGCAGGTCGCGCTGGTAGGGATCGGACGCAGTCGAGGGGGCGGGAGAGGGGGAAGCGGAACTGGCCATGGCAGGCTCCTCGGTCATCACGGGCAGGAAGGTCAGGCGGGCACCGCCGCGCGCAGGCTGGCGGCGGCGTTACGCACGAAATCAACACTGGCCTCGACGGCCGTCACCGGCAGCATATGCCCGCCGGCCACCAATGTCAGCCGGGCTGCCGGCAGCTTGGCGACCAGCGCCTCGCCGTTCTCGCGGTAATCGAGAATGCGGTCCTCGCGGCCGAACAGGATGCTGACCGGCATCTTCAGATCGCCATAGGTGGGCAGCAGCGGCGGCAGGCTGTGCGCCACGCCGTGCAGGTCTTCGGACGCCCCGAGGAAATGGCCGGGCCGCAGCCCCAGCAGGCCGCCGCCGCGCGTGGGGAAGTCCGCTGGCGCCGCGTCCGGGCCGAAGACGACCTCCATGACCTGCTCGCGGTTGCGGATCGACATCGGAATCAGCAGCGTCCAGGCGATCAGCTTGCGCATCAGCGCGCTCTGCATGGCCATCGCCTTGAACACCGGCGAGACCACCTCGGGCGGATGGGTGAGCGGGGCGATCAACGCCAGCCCGCCCACGCGCGCCGGGTGATAGGTGGCCAGCGCCAGCGCGATGGCGCCGCCGAGCGAATGGCCGACCACCAGCGGCTGCTCCAGCCCGAGATGGTCAATCAGCGCGGCGAGCGTGTCGGCCTGCGCGCGCAGGTCCGCCGGGGCGCCGGGCGTGCGGGTGGAGTAGCCGGCGCCGGGGCGGTCGACCGCAATCACGCGGAAGTCACGCGCCAGCGGCGCGATCATGCCGTAGTCGAAATTGGCGAGCTGACCGGCCAGGCCGTGCACCAGCAGCACTGGCTGCCCCTCGCCACGCTCCACCACGTGCAGGCGGGCGCCGGGCACCTCGACGAACCGGCCGGTGGGCGGCAGGGCCGCCTCGATCTTGCGTGCCGTGCGCCAGGTGAACAGGAACAGCAGCGCCAGCGGTACCAGCACCACTATCGCTATGACGAGTACGAAAATCAGCAAGGCATTCATGATTGGGCTTCGGCGAGGGGGTCTTGGGTGGGCATCGTGGTGGCCTGCGTGGTGTCGAAGCGGAGCACGCCATCGTCGATGCGGCCATGGCGGATCGTCAGCATGTCCATCAGATAATTCTGATACACGCGCCACGGCTTGCGGTGGCCCTGGCGCGGCAGCACGGCGGCGGCGCGCTGCACGTAGCCGGAACTGAAATCGAGGAAGGGCACGCGCTGCACGTCCGGGTCCACCTGCGGCAGGGCGTAGCGATGGCCGTGGTGATCCATGTACTTGAGCAGCCGGCAGACGTACTCGGCGGTCAGGTCGGCCTTCAGCGTCCAGGACGCATTGGTGTAGCCGAAAGCCAGCACCAGGTTCGGCACGTTGCTCAGCATCATGCCCTTGTAGGCGAGCAGCTCGGACGGCCGGCGCGGCTGGCCATCCACATGGACGGCGATGTCCCCGAGCATGTTCAGCTTGAGCCCGGTGGCCACCACCACCAGATCGGCCGGCAGCGTCTSGCCGGACTTCAGCACGATGCCATCTTCGGTAAAGCGTTCGATCTGATCGGTGACGATGGAGGCGCGGCCGTTACGGATCGACTGGAACAGGTCGCCATCGGGCACCAGACAGACGCGCTGGTCCCACGGGTTGTAGCGCGGGGTCAGGTGCGTGGCGGCGTCGAAGCCCGGCTGGAGCTGCGCGGCGGCCATGCTGACCAGCCGCTGCTTGACCTTCTCGGGCCGGCGGCGGGCGAGCTGGAAGAAGAACATCCCCAGCAGCACGTTTTTCCAGCGCGTGGCGCGGTAGGCCAGCCGCTCCGGCAGCAGGCGCCGCAGCTTGTTGGCGATGGCGTCCTCGCCGGGGCGGGTCACGATATAGGTGGGCGAGCGCTGGAGCATGGTCACGTGCGCGGCGGTGTCGGCCATGGCCGGCACCAGCGTCACGGCGGTGGCGCCGCTGCCGATCACCACCACGCGCTTATCGGCATAGTCGATCGACGGATCCCAGAAYTGCGGGTGCACCATCTGGCCCCGGAAGGTTTCCTCGCCCGGGAAGGCGGGGCGGTGCCCCTCGGCATAGCTGTAGTAGCCGGCGCAGACGTAGAGGAAGCGGGCGCGCAGCCGCACGCGGACGGCCGGAGTGGTGTTTTGCGCACGTTCGGCGTCGATGGTCCAGCAGGCGTCGCGGCTGTCCCACGCCGCGCCCACCACCTTGTGGCCGAAGCGGATGTGGGGCGTGATGCCGGCTTCCTCGGCGGTTTCCTGGATGTAGCTGAGGATGGACGGGCCGTCCGCAATGGCCTTGGCGCCGCGCCACGGCTTGAAGCGGTAGCCGAGCGTGTACATGTCCGAGTCGGAGCGGATGCCGGGATAGCGGAACAGGTCCCAGGTGCCGCCCAGGGTGTCGCGGGCTTCGAGGATGGCGAAGCGCTTGTCGGGGCAGCGCTGCTGGAGCTGGCGGGCGGCGCCGATGCCGGACAGGCCGGCGCCGACGATCAGGACATCGAGGACTGCGTCATCGGGAGTGGGGGCGGTCATGACGGGCATCCGGATCTTGGGAGTTCTGACAACATAGGTTGTCAGACGCCATCTGACAATAGGGAATGTCATACTGGCGCCCATGACTGCCGAGCTGATCCCCGCCCGCCGCTATCGCGGCGCCGAAGCCGAAGAGCGGCGCGCCCAGCGMCGCGCCCAGCTGATTGCCGCTGCCGTGCAGGTCTACGGCGAGCGCGGCTACCAGAACGCCACGGTCAAGGCCGTGTGCGAAGCCGCCGGCCTGACCGAGCGTTACTTCTACGAATCGTTCGCCAATAGCGAAGCGTTGCTGCTGGCTTCGTTTGAAACGGTCACGCACCGGTTGCTGTTGCGCATCGAACAGGCGGGCGAGGATGCCGGGGGCGATGGCGAGCATCGCGCGCTGGCTATCCTGCGTGCTTATTTCGGCACATTGCAGTGCGAGCCCCGCTCGGCCCGGGTGTTCCTGGTGGAGATCCGGGGCGTGAGCCGGTTGGTGGACGAGGCGCTGGGGCGGTCCCTGCGCGAATTCGGCGGACTGCTCGCCCGGACGCTGCTGCCGGGTGCGCCCGAGCCCGATCCGATGCTGCTGGCCGGCGTGGCGGGCGGCATCATCCACGTGGCGCTGCACTGGATTCGTCACGAGCATGTGCCGGAGGTGGATACGGTGGCCGCTACCGCGCTCCAATTGGCGCTGGTGTTGAAACTGGGCGCGAGGGACTGAGCGCGTCCATCGGAATTTCTTGATTTATTTGCCTGAGGCAACAAATAATTTGCCTCAGGCAAATAAATCGTCCCCGACATGTCTCCCAATCCGCAAGTTCTTGCGCGCGCCGAAACCGTGCGCCGCTTCAATCGCTTCTACACCCGCCAGATCGGCCTGCTGCACGAGCATCTGCTGGAAAGCGAGTTTTCTCTCACCGAAGCCCGGATCCTCTACGAGCTGGCCCATCGCACGGGCCTGACCTCGTCCGACCTGTGCCGCGAACTGGGCCTGAACGCCGGCTACCTGAGCCGGGTGATCGCCGGTTTCGAGAAGCAGGGGCTGGTCGCCAAGACCCGCTCGCAGGCCGATGCCCGCGTCAGCGAGCTGGCGCTGACCGATGCCGGCCGGGCCACCTTCGAGGTACTGAACCTGGCCTCGCGCAACGAGGTGACCGCGATGCTGGGCCGCATGACCGAGTCCACCCAGCAGCAACTGGTGGACGCCATGACGCAGATCGAAGCCCTGCTCGGCGAATCGACCCCGAGCTACATCCTGCGTGACCCGCAGGCGGGCGACATGGGCTGGGTCGTGCGCCAGCAGGCGGTGCTGTACACGCGCGAGTACGGCTGGAATAGCGAGTTCGAGGCGCTGGTGGCGGAGATCGTCGCCAAGTACCTGCGCGACTACGACCCGAGCGCCGAGCGCTGCTGGATTGCGGAGAAGGACGGCAAGGCGGTGGGTTCGGTGTTCGTCGTGCGGCATGACGCGGAGACCGCCCAGCTACGCATGCTCTATGTGGATGCCAGCGCGCGCGGGCTGGGTATCGGCCATCGGCTGGTGGATGAGTGCCTGCGCTTCGCGCGCGGGGTGGGCTACAAGCGGATGATGCTGTGGACCAACGACATCCTSACCGACGCSCGCAAGATCTACGAAAAGGCCGGCTTCACGCTCGTGGAGGAGGAGGCCCACCACAGTTTCGGCAAGGATCTTGTCGGTCAGATCTGGGCGCGGGATCTGTGAGGGGCGACCCCTCGGCCATCGTCGCGGCCGCGCTGACTGGCATTCTGGTGGGCGCGGCGATGGTGTCGACCCGGGCGGTGTCKGCCGATGCGTCGCCRGCCACGYTGGCCTTCCTGCGCTATCTGATTGGCCTGTGCGTGCTGATCGGGCCGGCCTGGCTCGGCATGCGCRCCCGGACCCGCACCCGCTTTGCCCGGAAGGATGCGGCGGTGCTCGCCGGGCTGGGCGTGTGCCAGTTCGCCGTGCTGATCGTGCTGCTGAACCACGCGCTCGGCGTGCTCTCGGCCGCCACCTGCGCGCTGGTTTTCTCGACCATGCCGCTGTTCACGATGCTGCTGGCCGTGCTGAGCGGGCAGGAGGCGTTCAGCCTGCCCAAGCTGACGGGGCTGGTTTGCGCCGTCTCGGGCGTGGCGGTGTTGCTGCATGGGGCGCCCCTCGGTGGCACCGGCGGCGGCACACACCTTGGTGCGATGGCCGCGCTGATCGGGGCGACCGTGATCGGCGCCGTGAGCAGCCTGTTGGTTCGGCCCTTGCTGCAGCGCTATCCCGCCTTGCCGACCAGCGTGCTGGCGATGTGCGCGGCGGTGGTGTTCCTGCTGGCGCTCTGCGCGACGACCGGGCAGCCGCTGTGGCCGTCCCTGTCGTTGAGGCAGTGGGGGCATGTCGCGTTTATCGGGCTGTCCAGCGGCGTGGGGTACTTTTGCTGGCTCTGGGCGCTGACGCGGCTGGAAGCGAGCCGGGTCGTCGGCTTCCAGGCGCTGGGGCCGGTGRCGGCGGCGGTGCTGGAACTGCTGGTGGGTCGCCAGTGGCCGTCGGGGTCGTTGCTGGTGTCGATTGCGYTGGTGGTCAGCGGGCTGCTGATCACCCAGCAGGGCCGCACGGTCGCGCGATCAGGTACCCGCCGCCAGCCGGGCCTGCTCGAGGAAGGAGCGGATCACGCTGGCCCCGGGCGACGTCCGGCGCCATAGCAGGCCGAAGCGGCGCGGCTCCGGCTCGATCGGCAGATGGAGCTTGGCGATATGGAGCCCGGCGGTCAGCGGCGAGGCGATGTCCGGCACCAGCGACACCCCGAGCCCACGGTCCACCATCATGGCGATGGCCAGCAGCGAACTCAGCTCGAAGCGCTCCTGCGCGGGCGTGATGCCGGCCCGGCGCAGGTAGTCGCTGGCCTGCTTGCCGCCGCCCAGGCTGCGGTCATAGCGGATCAGGGGCCGGGTGCGCAGGAGTTCGTGCGGATCGGCGTCGCGGTCCTGCGCCGGCGCCAGTACCACCAGCGGCTCCTGCCGCAGCAAATCCCAGGCGAAGGTCTTGGGAAGGGCGAAGGGCGGATGCAGGCAGACGGCGGCATCGAGTGATTCATCCTTCACCGCATCGAACAATTCGTGGGACAGCGCCGAGCGGATATGCACCGACACCCCGGGGTGCACCGCCGCGAACCGCGCGAGCGCGTCCGGCAGCAGGCTGTGCAGCGCGGTGTTGATCGTGCCGATGCGCAGTTCGCGTACGGCGTCCGCCTGATTCACCCATCCCCTCAGTTCATCCACTTCCCGCAGCAGGGTCACGCAGCGCTCCGCCAGCCGTCGCCCGGACTCGGTGGGCGCCACGGTACGGCCGGCCCGGCCCAGCAACGTGGTGCCGAGTTGCCGCTCCAGCACCTGGATCTGCTGCGAGATCGCCGCCGGGGTCACATTGAGCCGCCGCGCGGCTTCCGCCAGCGTGCCAGTYTCCACCACCAGCGCGAAAGCCTTCAGGTAAGCGGTTTCCATAGAATTTCTAATGTACGAACGTAGTAAAGGATAGTTTATCTTTTTCATCGGTTCGCGGACACTGCCTGTCACCCCCACGGAGATACGGTATTCGCCATGAGAAGCAAGCTGTTCGTGCCCGGTTCACGCCCCGAGTTTTTCGCCAAGGCGCTGGCGAGCGATGCCGACGCGCTGTCGTTCGACCTCGAGGACGCGGTGGCCSAGGAGAAGAAGGGCGAGGCCCGGGYGCTGCTGTCCGGCYTGCTGCGCGCCGCCGAGACGCGCGCCAGCACCAAGACGCTGATCGTGCGCGTCAATGGTCTCGATACGCCACATTTCGAGGCTGATCTGGCGGCGGTGGTCGTGCCGGGTTTGCATCTGGTGAACCTGCCCAAGCCGGAAAGTGCCGATGACGTGCGCCGCGCGGCGGCGGCCATCGAACAGGCCGAACGGGCCAATGGGTTTGGCGATAGTGATGCGAAGGTTGGACTGCTGCTGAATATCGAAACGCCCCGGGCGCTGCGGCTGGCCGCCGAACTGGCSGGCGCCCATCCGCGYGTGGCGGGCCTCCAGCTTGGGCTGGGCGACCTGTTCGAGCCGGCTGGCGTACATCGACGCAATACGGCGGCGATTGCCTCCGCCATGTTCGCCGTGCGGATGGCGGCCGCCGAGGCCAATGTCTATGCCTACGACACGGTGTTCGCCAATATCCGCGACACCGAGGGCTTCCGCGCCGAGGCCGAGATGTCCCGCCAGATGGGCTTCCTGGGCAAGAGCTGCATCCACCCGAGCCAGATCGCGCTGGCCAACGAAGTCTACCGGCCGTCCGACGAGGAAATCGCCCACGCGCTGCGCGTGGTGGTGGCTGCCGAGGAGGCGGACGCCAAGGGCGTGGGCGCCTAYGTGGTGGACGGCAAGATGATCGATCCCCCGTTTGTGCGCCGCGCGCAGGCGATTGTCGAGATTGGCCGGAAGCTTGGATTGATCGCCGCCTGATCGGATTCCCCGCAGTATCTATATAAAAAACACACAGGAGACAAACACCATGACGAATCCATCGTCGCTGCGTGCCGTGGCATGCCTTGGCCTGACGGTTGCTGCAACGGCCGCGATCTCTGTGCCGGCTGTGGCCGTCGCCGAGGGCGCCTACCCCTCCAAGCCCATCACCCTGATCGTGCCGTACCCGCCGGGCGGCTCGAACGACATCTTCGCGCGCATCGTGGCCAAGGAGATCGGCGAGGAACTGAAGCAGCCCGTGGTCATCGACAACCGCCCCGGCGCGAGCGGCAACACCGGCACCGGCCTGGCGGCCAAGGCGGCGCCGGACGGCTACACGCTCGTCGCGGTGTCCTCCAGCATGACCACCAACGCGGCCATCCAGAGCAAGCTGCCGTTCGACGCCGTGAAGAGCTTCGCGCCGGTGGCGATGGTGGCCCACGGGCCGTTCATCGTGGCGGTCAGCAATGACTTCCCGGCCAAGACGCCGCAGGAGCTGGTCAACGCCATCCGCGCCAATCCGGGCAAATACAACTACGCGTCGTCCGGCCCGGGCAGCGTCAACCAGTTCGGCACCGAACTGCTCAAGGCGCAGGCCGGCAAGCTCGCCATCACCCACGTGCCGTACCGGGGCATGGGCCCGGCCGTGACCGACCTGATCGGCAACCAGACGCAACTGCTGATCTCCAGCGGGCCGTCGCTGCTGCCGATGGTGCGCGCCGGCAAGGTCCGCGCCGTGGGCATCACCAGCCTGAAGCCCAGCCCGATTGCGCCGGATCTGGTGCCGATGGCCACCGCCGTGCCCGGCTACGAGTTCGAACTCTGGTGGGGCTTCCTGGCGCCGGCTGGCACCCCGCCGGCGATTGTCGCGCGGCTCAACGCGGCGGTGAATCAGGCGCTGGCCAAGCCCGCCGTCAAGGAGGCGATCCTGAAGGAAGGCGCCGAGGTCACGCCCGGCACGCCGCAGAAGTTCGCCGAGACGATTGCCGCCGATGTGACCCGCTGGAAGGCGCTGGCCAAGCAGCAGAACATCGTCGCGGATTGAGTATTTAGAGAATTTTCGGAGTGAGTATGCAACCCAACACCAAGGGCCAGACCGAGGGCCAGGCGGGCGGTTTCGGCGCGCCACGGGCAGGACAGCCCGGTCCGCTGAGCGGCGTACGCGTGCTGGACCTGAGCGCCTATATCGCGGGGCCGTACGGCTGCTCGCTGCTGGCGGATCAGGGCGCGGACGTGATCAAGGTGGAGCCGCCCGTCGGCGACAACCTGCGCAAGTACCCGTCCACGCTGGAGACGGAGTCCCGCGCCTTCCTGGGCGTGAACCGCAGCAAGCTGGGCGTGGTGCTCGACCTGAAGGCTCCGGCCGATCTGGAGCGACTGCTGGCGCTGGTGCGCGAGGCCGACGTGCTGGTGCACAACTTCCGGCCCAGCGTGCCGGGGCGGCTGGGGATCGGCTACGCGCAGTTGGCCGCCGTCAATCCGCGCCTGATCTACTGCGCGGTCACCGGCTACGGCGAGGCCGGGCCGCTCAAGGACAAGGCCGGCTACGACCAGGTGCTGCAAACCATGACCGGCATGTGCACGCTGCAGGGCAAGCACGGCGGGCCGCCCGAGATCCTGTACGGCTCGGTGGTGGACTACTACGCCTCGGCGCTGGTGGCGGGCGGCGTGGCGTCCGCGCTCTATGAGCGGGAGAAGAGTGGGGTGGGGCAGTACGTGGGCGTGTCGCTGCTGCGGGCGGCGCTGACCATGCAGTCGGCCCGCATGGTCTGGGCCGATTCGGAGCCGCGCGACGTGGGGCGCGACATGCGCTCGGGCGGCATCACCGGCATCCATCCCACCCGGGACGGCTATCTCTACATCTCGGCCAACACCCCGCACTTCTGGCGCGCCCTGTGCGAGAAGACGGGTTTGGGGGAATTGCTCTCCACCGACCGCTACGACAGCGTGCGCAAGCGCGCCCAGCATCAGGGCGAGATCCTGCCCAAGCTGCACGCGGCCCTGCAGCAGCGGTCGGCGCTGGAATGGGAGGCCGAGTTCGGCGAGGAAGTGCCCTGCGCGGCGGCGCGCTCGGTGGAAGACATGTTCGATTTCCCGCAGGTGCTGGCCGAGGAGATGGTGACGACGTTCGATCACCCGGTGGTGGGCCGCTATCGCGGCTTCACGCGCGCCGTGAAGTTTGGCCGCACGCCGGGCCCGGAGCCGTTTGCCGCGCCGGCGCTGGACCAGCACGGGGACACCGTCCGCGAGGCGGCCGACCGGCTGGCTGGCCGTGGCTGAGGGGGAGACCGAGGCTGGCTTCCATCCCGTGCCGAACAGTTCGGCCAGCGCCGCGCCACGCAGCACGGCATGGCCGGACGCCTGCGACGCCCATCTCCATATCTACGACTCGCGTTTCCCGGCCATCGCCCCGGCTGTGGCCAACGCCACCGTGGCGGACTACCGGCGCGTGCAGGCGCTGCTGGGCACGCGTCGCGCGGTGATCGTCCAGCCCCGCTGCTACGGCACCGATCACRGCTGCACCCTCGATGCGATTCGGCAGCTTGGCATCGCCAGCACGCGCGGTGTGGGGGTGGTGCGGCCCGATGTGTCCGACGAGACGCTGGAGACGCTCCATGCCGGCGGTATCCGGGGCAT
The DNA here is from genome assembly GCF_052114485.1 of Cupriavidus sp. KB_39. Classification (NCBI taxonomy): domain Bacteria; kingdom Pseudomonadati; phylum Pseudomonadota; class Betaproteobacteria; order Burkholderiales; family Burkholderiaceae; genus Cupriavidus; species Cupriavidus sp. KB_39. Next base: position 95,789 of record NZ_JBFREV010000019.1, on the reverse strand, counting down.
CCGCTTCTCGTTGTACACCCCGGCCCACGCCGTGGTGGGCTTCGAGATGGTGGAGACGCTGGCGCACCGCATCGCCGAACTGGGCTGGCATCTGCAACTGCACTGGACYGCCGACCAGATCGTCGCCCATGGCGACCTGCTGGCGCGGCTGCCCACGCCGCTGGTATTCGACCATCTGGCCCGCCTGCCGCTGCCCGGCGGCACGGCGCACCCGGCGTTCGCGCTGGTGTCCAGGCTGCTGGCGGAGGGCCGTGCGTGGCTGAAGCTGTCGGGCGCCTATCTGGATTCGATGGTCGGCGCCGGCGGTGGGTATGCCGACATCGCGCCGGTGGCCCGTGCGTGGGTGCAGGCGGCGCCGGAGCGGCTCGTCTGGGGCAGCGACTGGCCCCATTCCACCGAGCCGCACGCCAAGCCGGACGATGCCTTGCTGTTCGACCTGCTGGCCGATTGGGCCGGCACCGAGTCGGCGCGCCGCCGCATCCTGGTGGACAACCCCGCCRCGCTGTACGGATTCGAGGCCGCGTAAGCCGGTCCATAGAACTCAAGAACGGAGACAACCATGAGCAAGACCCTGCAACGCCTCGGCAAGGCCGTGGCGACCCTGGCTGCGGCCGTGCCGCTCGCCGCTTTCGCCTTCCCGGACAAGCCCATCCGCATGGTGGTGCCGTACTCGGCCGGCGGCGGGGCGGACAACACCGCGCGGGTCGTCGCCCAGAAGGTGGGCGAACTCCTCGGCCAGACCGTGGTGATCGACAACAAGCCGGGTGCCGGCGGCGTGATCGGCGCGGACGCCGTGGCGAAGGCCCCGGCGGATGGCTACACGGTGCTCTACGACGCCTCGGCCTTCGCCGTGAACGGCGCGCTGCGCAAGCTGCCGTTCGACCCATCGGCCGATTTCATTCCGATCTCGCTGGTCGCCACGGCGCCCCAGATCCTCGTGGTGGCCATCAACGCGCCGTACAAGACCGTGGCCGAGTTCATCGCTGCCGCAAAGAAGACGCCCGGCAAGCTGACCTACGCGTCCGCCGGCGCTGGCACGGGTTCCCATCTGGCCGCCGAGATGTTCAACGAGCAGGGCAAGATCGAATTGCTTCACGTGCCATACAAAGGCGGCGCGCCGGCGCTGACCGATGTGATGGGCGGCCAGGTGGCGTCCTACTTCGGCAATACGGCCTCTACGCTCCAGTACGTGACCGGCGGCAAGCTGCGCGCGCTGGCGGTGACCTCGAAGACGCGCCTGAAGGCGCTGCCCGATACGCCGACGCTGGCCGAGAGCGGCATGCCGAACTACGAGGTGCTGGAGTGGAACGGCGTCTTCGTGCCCAAGGGCACGCCGCCGGACCGCGTGCAGACCATCGCGAACGCGGTGCAGAAGGCGGTGGCGGACCCGGCCGTGCGCGCCAAGCTCCAGCAGGCCGGGCTCGATCCGGTCGGCAACACGCCGCAGGCGTTCAAGAGCTTCCTGCACACCGAATCGACGCGCTGGCAGGCGCTGGTCAAGGCGCGCGGGATTCGGGTGGAGTAAGTTCCTGGCGCTCGGCTTCGGCGGCGTGCACGAAGCGCCGCTGCCGCATCCACTTCGTCGCCACCCATTTCTCGCCGGCCAGCACTTCGGCGGCTGCATGCAAGGTGCGGCCGTCTAGCTGGCCGTGGTCGTCGCAGTACTCGAAGTACAGCGCATTGCCCTTGCGCGGCACCACGGACAGGCCGATCTCGGGGAAGAGCGTTTCCCCGCCCGCCGGCACGTCGTTCAGGTAGATCACCATCGTGCTCACACGCTGCCCACTGCGCGCAATCGACGCCCGATTGGCGGCGTTGTTCGGCATCAGGAAGTCGAAGTGCGGGCGGCTCTGCGCCCCCGGGGCGTAGCGCAGCACCTGCAAGCCCTCGCCGTTCTCCATCGGCATCTGCATCAAGGCTGAAATGCGGGCGTCGAGCGTAGCCAGCCACGGCGCCTCGGCCAGGCGGAAGAACATGCCCTCGCTGGTGCGGTCCGGGCTCACGATGTGCTCGCCGGTGCGTGGATCGACAAGGGTCGATGGCGCGAGGCGAGGCCGCGCCGCCGCCATCAATGCATCGCACTCATCATGGCTGAGCACGCCTTCGAGCACGGCCACCACGGGGCGCTCGGTGCGGGATAGCACGGGTACGTCGCGGTCGCCACCGTGCAGCACCGACGCACGCGGCAGCCGGGGCTGGGCTGGCGCCGTGGCGGGGGCGGTGCGCTCCACCGTGATGCTGCCCTCCGGCAWTGGCAGTCCCTCGCGCAGCACGCGGGCGAAAGCCTCCACCAGTTCGCGCGCCACGTCCGGCGCAAAGCGCTGCGCGGCCAGCGCGCGCACCAGTTCGTCCGGACGGCCGCCGCGCTGCAAGGCCTGCACGATCCAGTCGCGCAACTCGGCGGTGAAATGCAGCGTGGCAAGCTGGCGCGGCGGGGTAGTCAAGGATTGGGGCGAGGCGTGCATGGGACGGCATGGGTAACGGGCGGCGCCAGTATCCCGGCATTGCGCGCGGCATGCAACCGGTTGCCGGCTTGAAATTTTCTGTAAYTTTCGTGTGGTACCGGAGCAATCAAACGGTCATATTTGGCTCCTAGGATCAGGGCCGCTGCACACATGACAGGGAATCGCGTACCGGCTTTCCCCCGTCGAAAAACTCCCTCGCGCAGGCGGGCCACCCGCCAGAACCATCGCGACGGGGCGGGCTTTTGGGTGCGGCACTCCAACGATACCCACTACATATCGCCCTAGCCCGGCGAGCCAAAAATACAATGCACCCAAACCACCACAGCTTTGTTCCGTTACTCACGGCGCTGGCCGCAGCCGCCATGCTGACCGCCTGCGGCGGCGATGACGGCGGCACCCCGGCCGCGTCCACGCCCAACGCCACCCCGGCCACGGTCAGCGGCAGCGTGATGGGCACGGCGATCAAGAACCCGACTGGCGTCGCCCAATCGTCCGCCACGGGCGTGGACTACGCCAAGAGCAGCACGGGCGATGCCGTCCAGCAGACCATCGTCCCCATCGCCTATGCCAACGCCACCGTGTGTGCCGACACCAACGGCAACGGCGCGTGCGACAGCGGCGAAGCCTCCACCCGCACCGGCGCCGATGGCCGCTTCACGCTGACCACGGCGGCCACGAGCCTGGTGGCCGTGGTCGGCACGGACGCCACCTACACGGACGCCAGCGGCGCCCCGGCCAAGGTCGCCAGCAAGCTGGTGCTGCGCAGCGCGGCCGACCAGGCGGCAAATGGCGCTCAGGTAGTCATCAGTCCGTTATCGACGGAAGTGGTGCGCCTGACCGAAGCCGAATCGCTGACGGTGGCCGATGCCAAGACCGCCATCGCCAGCCGGCTGAGCCTCACCGGCGGCACCGCCGATGTGACGGTCAAGGCCGATGACGTGCTGGCCCTGCCGGCCAGCGTGGCCGACGCCCACGCCGCCACCGCGCTGCTGACCGAGTCGAACACGCTCGCCGGGCGCTACACGCTGGCCTCGAAGATCCTCGACCGTGGCTTTATCAGCGATGCCGCCACCGATCCGGTCACCACACTGAAGGCTGCGCAGGACGCTGCGTTCAACCCGGAAGGCATCCCGCGCTACGACCACCTGTTCGTGGTGGTCTTCGAGAACCACAGCAACCAGACCATCGACGATCCGGCCTACCCGAACTTCTACAAGTACCTGAACCAAGAAGGCAACAAGGCGGCCAACTATTTCTCCACCGGCAACCCCAGCGAGCCGAACTACATCTCGCTGGCCAGCGCCGACGACTGGGGCGTGGCCGACGACAACGCCTGGAACTGCCTGCCGGCCGGCGACACCGCCAACCAGCCGACCGACGTCTACCAGCCGCTGGCCGCCTGCAACGCCGACACCAAGGTCCACAACCTCAAGGGCCGCCGCAACCTGTTCACGGCGATGTACAACGCCGGCATGGGCACGCGGGTGTACAGCGAGTCGATGGACCCGGGCCAGGACCCGCGCAAGGACGGCGCCGGCAACGCGGCCATCACCGCCGTCAACGTGACGTCCGGCGCGGGCGCCACCGAGCCGATGATCTCCAGCCTGTACAAGACCAAGCACCACCCGGCGGTGAATTTCGACGAGGTGCGCAATCGTCCGGACTTCTTCAAGAACCTGAACCGTACCGTGGGCGGCGGCCAGTGGGATGCGGCCATCCAGACCTATGCGCAGGGCCACGGCATCACCTGGAACACCCACCAGTTCGAGGATGACCTGAAGAGCGGCGACGTGGGCGCGCTGAACTACATCGTCCCCGACCAGTGCGATGACATCCACGGCACCGGCTCGGCGGTGGCGGACTGCACCTCGGGCGTGCCGGGCATCAAGCGCGGCGACGCCTACGCCAAGTACCTGGTGGAGACCATCAAGGCATCGCCGGTGTGGCAGAACACCAGCCGCCGGTCGGCCATCGTCATGCTGTTCGACGAGGGTTCGAGCTTCTTCGGCAGYTCGTCGTGCTGCGGCTGGAACGTGGGCGGTACTGYCACCAGCGGCGCTCCGCTGGACGAAGGCATCACCACGGCGATTCCGCGCTACAACGGCGGCAACAAGGGCGATGGTCCGACCATCTTCGGTCTGCTGACCAACCAGCCGGGCGCGCCCAAGCAGGTCATCGACTCGGATGCCTACAGCCACTTCTCGTTCGTGCGCACGATGCAGGACATGTTCGCGCTGGCCGACCCGGGCGTGCCGACGTCGTACATGAACCGCTCGAAGTACACCGAGCAGTACATCGCCCAGAACCTGGCCAATCTGGCCGAGTACTCGGGTAGCGCCAACACCCACTTCGATTCGGTGCGTCCGATGAACCACAACTACGTGGTCAAGGCCGGCGATATCGTCTCGGGCGGCGCCACGCGCGGTGTGAGCGGCAGCGGCACGCTGAGCGGCGGCAACACGGCCAGCGGGCCGGATGCCACGCAGACCAATATCTGGGCGATCAAGTCCTGATGTGGCGGGGCGCCGGGCGCGCGGCGCAGGCCGTCGCCCGGGGCCCCGATCTTCTTATGGTGCGCAACCGGGCCTGGCCCGGCTGTGCGCCCGGCTGCCACCGCTGATCCAGACCATGTCCCACTCCATTCTTGCCGCCAGCCTGCTGGCGGCCGCGTGTGCTGTCACGCTCGTCGGCTGCAAGCCGGCCACCGAGACGGCGCCGCACGCTGCCACGCCAGCCAAGGCCGCGGTGCAGACCGTTTCCGCGCCGGCGCCATCGGCTCCGGCATCGCCCCTGTCACCCGCCGCGCAGCTCGGCGCGAAGCTGTTTTTCGATCCCTCGCTGTCCGGCACGGGCAAGATGTCCTGCGCCACCTGCCACGACCCCAACCACGCCTACGCACCAGCCAATGACCTCTCGGTGCAGCTGGGCGGGGCCGACGGCAAGGMGCCGGGCACGCGCGCGGTGCCCACGCTGATGTACAAGGAGTACACCAACGCCTACTCGGATACCTTCGAGAACCCCGACATGGTCAGCCCGCCCGGTCCCGGCGGCGGCCTGACCTGGGACGGCCGCGCCAACACCATCGCCGAGCAGGCCGCGATTCCGCTGCTGGCGTCCAACGAGATGGCCAATGCGAGCAAAGCCGCCGTGGTCGAGGCCGTACAGCACGGCGCCCACGCCGACGCCTTCCGCCAGACCTACGGCGCCACCGTGTTCGATGACACCGAGCGCGCCTTCACGCTGGTCGGCGCCGCGCTCCAGGCGTTCCAGGTGGAAGACCGCAGCTTCCACCCCTACAGCAGCAAGTTCGACCGCTACCGCAACAACAAGCTCGGCGGCGCGCTGACCGATGCGGAGGTCCGCGGCCTGCGCGTGTTCCTGGATCCCAACAAGGGCAATTGCATGGCCTGCCACCTGATCGGCGGTGGCAACGACGGCAGCCAGGACATGACGAGCGATTACTCGTTCGCCGCCATCGGCGTGCCGCGCAATATGGAGATCCCGGCCAACGCCGATCCGAAATATTTCGACCTCGGCCTGTGCGGCCCGCTGCGCACCGACCATCGCCCCGGCAAGGACAAGGGTGCGGCGGCCACCTGCGGCATGTTCAAGACGCCGGTGCTGCGCAACGTGGCCACGCGCCACGTGTTCATGCACAACGGGGTATTCAAGTCGCTGGAGGAGGTGGTGCGCTTCTACAACACCCGGGACACCGCGCCGGAGAAGTGGTACCCGCGTGATGCCCGGGGCCGCGTGAACAAGTTCAACGACCTGCCGGCGTCGTACCGCGCCAACCTGGACGACCAGATGCCGCTGGACTTGCGCAAGCCGGGGAGCGCCACGCCGATGACTGACTCGGAGATGCAGGACCTGATCGTCTTCCTGAAGACGCTGACCGATGGCTTCGTGCCGCCGGCGGGCACCGCCGAGAGCGGTCCGCAGGCCCACACGGTGGCGGAAGCCGCGGCCGAGAACGCCGCCCGGAACGCCGCGCACAAGGCACAGACGCCATGACCCCTTATTCCATCGACACCAAGACCATGAAACCGATCCTTTTCGCCACCCTTGCTGCGCTGGCTATGCTCGCTGGCTGCAGCGCCCCGGACGCCCCCAACGAAGCCAACTTCCGCGCCGCGCTGGAGAAGCAGCTCGAAGCCCACGGCGACCTCTGCATCGGCCGCCATAGCTGGCCCGTGGATGTGCCGGACCTGCCCGTGGCGGGGACACTGCGCGACGGCATCCAGATGCCCGCGCTCGAACATGCCGGGCTGGTGGCGCACACCAGTGCCGAGATGACGCTGCGTCACCAGAACGGCGAGACGGAAACCGTGAAGGCGCTGCGCTATGACCTGACCGACAAGGGGCGCGGCTTCGTCAATGCCCATCCCGGGACGGCAGCGAAAGGCACGGACACCGCCGAGCCGGATCTCTGCTACGGGCACGTCCGCGTGAACAAGGTGACTGGCTGGGACACGCCCAAGGCCAGCGGCGTGGGCGACAAGGCGGCGCACGCCACCACCACCGTTCGCTACACCTACATGCTCGATCCGGCCCCSTGGGCCAGTGACGCGGCGGTGCAGGGCGCCTTCCCGGTGCTGGCCCGCGTGGTGCGGGGCAGCGGCACGATGGAGCTGACGCAGCAGTTGGTGGCCACCAGCGGCGGCTGGCAGCCGATGTAAGGAGGGGAAATCAGGCGTTGACGACGCGGCGCGCGAAGCGCTCCAGGTAGTCCATCAGCCGCTCCGCGCCGTCGGCGGCTTCGGCTTCGTTACCGCTGGCGATGGCCTGCGCCATGACCAGGTGSGCCTGGGCGCCTTCGGCAATCTCGCCCTCGTGCTGATAGGCGTACCAGAAGCGCCGGCATTGCACGATCAGCGGGATCACCGCCTTGACCGCCGAGCGGTTGCGGCAGGCCGCGTGGTTCACGTGGTCCAGCGCCTGGTCGGCGGCCATGTATTCGTCGAGGTTGCCACGCTGGGCGGCCTTGACCATCTTCTGGGCGCTGGCGATCAGCGCCTTGCGCTGGGTATCGGTGGCGCGGCGCGCGGCATTGGCGGCAATCAGCCGCTCCAGCACGCGGCGCGTGGCCAGCACGTCCAGATGGTCCATGACGTCGATGGTCGAGACGATCAGCCCRCGCCGGGGCTGCTGGAGCACCAGCCCCATCGACACCATGCGCACCAGCGCCTCCCGCACGGGCGTGCGGCCCAGCCCGGTGAGTTCGGCCAGCTCGGCCTCCACCACGGGGCTGCCGGGGGCGATCTCGAGCTTGGAGATCAGCGTCTCGATGCGGTCGTAGGCCACGTCGGCGGCGCGGCGCTTTTCACGGTTGTCAGTCTCGGCGCTCTGGTTTCTGGAAGGTGTCGGCATCTCGAACAGGTTGGCAGCGGGGGCGGCGGTCGACATTATGCCGTGACCGCCGCCGGGGGGCTCAGGGGGCCTTGGCGCACTCAGAGCGTGGCGCCGATCTTGCGCAGCTCCGGAATCGCCGGGGCCTTGGCCACCCACAGGGCGTCGAACTTCTGGATCGCCGGCGCCGGGTCGTAGTTGGCGACGCTCTTGAAATGGACCGACGATTGCTTGAGCTTCTCGATCAGCCCCGCCTCGGTGGTGACGATGTCGTTGATCTGCGCGGTCAGCGACTGCGTGACCAGCGCGCGCACGATGTCCTTGTCCTTCGCGTCCAGCCCTTGCCAGATCCGGCCCGAGACCAGCGGCGCGAACGGCATGAACAGCGCGTTCATCGGCAGCAGGGACTTGGAAATCTTGTCGTAGCGCTGGTTCCAGGACAGTTCGATGTCGGCCTCCAGCCCATCCACCTGGCCATTGGTCATGGCGTCGAACACAGCCGGSGTGGGGATCGGCGTGGGCGCGGCGCCCAGCATCGAAWAGAAGTCGCGGTAGACCGGCGTGGGGTTGATGCGCAGCTTCATGCCCTTGAGGTCGTCCGGCGAATTGATGTCGCGCGTGGCGAACACGACCCGCATGCCGGTGATGCCCCAGCCCAGGCCGATGGTGCCGGTTTCGCGCGGCAGGGCGTCCAGCAGCTTCAGGGCCGCCGGCGTGCGCACCAGCTTGGCCACGCTGCTGGTGGAGCGCACCAGATAGGGCGCGTTGATGGCGGCCACGCTGGAGACGCGCGAGCCGAGTTCGGCCGCCTGGATCCAGCCCATGTCGAGCGCGCCGGACTGGAGCTGCTGCATCATCGCCGAYTCATTGCCAAGCTGGCCCGAGTGGAACACGGTCACGGTCAGGCGGCCGTCGGTTTCCTTCTTGAGCGACTCGCCGAAGGCCACGGCGGCCCGGTTCCACGAGTGCCCGGCGGGCGTGATCAGCCCGAGGCGGAACTCCTTGGTCGTGGCGGCGCGCGTGGTCGAGGTGATGACCATGGGCGCGGCAACGGTGGCCAGCGCGGTGGTCTTGAGGAAACGGCGGCGGGTGATGAGGGTCATGGCGGCTCCTGTGCGGTTCGATGGGTAACGGCGAGGCGGATGGGACGGCTATGGATCGGGTTGGATCGGGTTGGATCGGTCGGCTAGTCCAGCAGGGCGATGGACAGGCTCGGGAACAGCGAGAGCAGCACCAGGGCCACGCAGCTGATCAGGAAGAAGGGCAGCGTGACCATGAACATCTTCCCCGGCTTGGCGCCGGTGACGGCGGAGGCCACGAAGAAGCTCAGCCCCACGGGCGGGGACATCAGCCCGAGCACGAGGTTGATGACGATGACCACCCCGAAGTGGCGCGGGTCGATGTGGTAGACCTCGGTGGCGATTGGCAGCAGGATCGGCACGGTCATGATCAGGCCCGGAATGCCGTCGATCACCGTGCCGATGATCAGCAGGATCACGTTGGCCAGCAGCAGGAATTCGAYCGGGCTGTGGGCGATGGTCTGGATCCAGGCCGCCACCATCTGCGGGATCTTGCCGTAGATCAGCAGCCACGAGAACACGGCGGCGGCTGCCACCAGGAACAGCACGATGGCCGAATAGATGGCCGAGCGCAGCAGGATGGCCGGCATCGTGCGCAGGTCGAACTCCTTGGTCACGTAACGGCCGACCAGCGCCGCGGCCAGCGCGCCCACGGCGGCGGCCTCGGTCGGGTTAGCCACGCCGGCGAGGATGGAGCCGACGATCACCACCGGAATCAGCAGCGTCGGGCTGGCCTGGATCACGGTGGTGGCGCGCTCGCGCAGCGTCTTGCGCGCGCTGCGGGGGTAGTTGTAGAAGAGCCCCATGATGGCGATGATGATGAAGAACAGCACCGTCAGCAGCAGCCCGGGCAGGATGCCGGCGATCAGCATGTCGCCCACGGCCACCTGGGCCAGCACGCTGTAGACCACGAACATTACCGAGGGCGGGATGATCGGCCCCAGCATGCCGCCGTAGACGGTCAGCCCCGCCGCGAAGGTCTTGTCGTAGCCCTGYTTCTCCATCTCGGGCACCATCACCTGCGACATGATCGCCACCTGGGCCGTGGCCGAGCCGATGATCGACGACACCAGCATATTGGCCAGGATGTTGACGTAGGCCAGGCCGCCCTTGATCGAGCCGACGAAGGCCATCGACAGATCCACCAGCCGGCGCGTGATGCCGCCGCTGTTCATGATCTCGCCGATCAGGATGAACAGGGGGATGGCGATCAGGCCGTAGCTGTCCACGCCCGCGAACATCTGCGAGGGGAACGATTGCAGCAGCACGGTGGCGCCGGTGCTGAAAATGAACGCCAGTCCGGCCAGGCACAGGCAGATGCCGATCGGCACGCCGACCAGCATCACGCCGCAGAAGAAGAAGGTTGTCGGCATGTCAGTTCACCGTCTCGGAGTTGCCCACCTGGAACTCGGGGTAGGCGCGGCGCGGCGCCAGGTCGAGGTCTTCGAGCAGGTTGGCCAGCGCGTGCAGGCTCAGGGTGCAGGAGAACAGCGGCATGATCAGCTGGAGCACCCAGACCGGCCATTCCAGCGTCTGGGTGTGCTCGGTGTAGAGGAAGTTGAACGATTCGGCCGCGTACTCGCGGGCGTCGAAGCCGTAGCGGGCGATGCCGACCGGGTCCATCCAGACCCAGCACATCGCCAGCAGCGCCAGCCCGAACAGCAGCACGCCGCCCGTGGAGATGGCCTTGGCAGCGCGGGCGGCCTTCGGGGGCAGGTGCTCGGTGAGCAGTCCCACGGCGAAATCGAGCCGCAGGCGCGTCATGACCGACGCCCCGACGAAGGTCAGCCAGACCACCGCGTAGACCGACGCTTCGTCCACCCAGTACAGCGGCAGCCCCGCGTAGCGCGTGACCACGTTGAGCAGGATCAGCAGCACGAGCAGCGTCATCAGGCCGCCGAGCGCATGGCGCTCCACGGCGAGCACGGCGTCCGAGGCGCGCATCACCCAGCGCACCGGTCGCTTGACGGTGGCCGTGGCCGTGGCGGGCGCATCGGTGGCAGTGAGGGAGGGAAGGTCAGGCATGGCAGGCAGACTCCAGGACGAAGGGGGCGGTCGTGACGATCACGGACACGACGGCTGGTGCAAGTTGGATGCCTGCTGCGGCCCCGGGGGCCGCCGCAGGCATGCATCACGCAGTTGGCCTCATACCACCGACTGGTACTTCGCCGGCCGCGTCTCCAGCGCCTGGCGCACCACGCGTTCGACGAAGGCGCGCTCCTCGCCCACCAGCGGCAGGCGCGGGCGGCGCATGAACTCGGAGCCYACGCCGACCAGGGTGTCGATCAGCTTGAGGTTCTGCACCAGCTTGTTCGAGACATCGAGGTGGAGCATCGGGGTCATCCACTGATACAGCTTGAGCGCCTCGGCGAAATTGCCCGCTTTCATCAGGTCGAACAGCGCCACGGTTTCGCGCGGGAAGGCGCAGCCCACGCCGGCCAGCAGGCCGTCGCAACCCAGCGCCAGCCCTTCGTAGGCCAGGTCGTCCACGCCCATGAAGATCTGGTAGCGGTCGCCCAGGGTGTTGCGCAGGTCCGTCACGCGGCGGATATCGCCCGTGCTTTCCTTGATCGCCGCCACCCACTTGCAGTCGGCCAGCTCCACCATGTGCTCGGGCTTGAGGTCCACCCGGTAGGCGACCGGGTTGTTGTAGACCATCACCGGCTTCTGGGCGGCTTCCGCCATGACGCGCACGTTCTGCATCGCCTCGCGGGCATCGGCCACGTAGATCACCGAGGGCATCACCATGAAGCCGGACACGCCGAGCTTGTTCGCGCCGTCGATATAGCGCAGGGCGTCTCGCGTGCTGGTCTCGGAGACGTTGGCCAGCACCGGGATGCGGCCATCGGCGGCTTCCACGGCGATGCGCGCCACGTCGAGCTTCTCCTCCAGCGACAGCGTGCTGGCTTCGCCCAGCGAACCGCAGGTCACCAGGCCATGGATGCCATTGCGGATCTGGAATTCGATGTGACGGCTAGTGCCCTCGGCGTCGATCCGCTCGTCGGCGTGGAACTTGGTGGTGATGGCGGGGAAGATGCCGGTCCAGCGGGGATTGGTGGCGTTGCTCGAATTGGTCGAATTGGTCACAGGGGACTCCTCGGTTGGGTCGGGTTGGGCTCGCAAATATCTGCTTAATATATTTAGAATATCTTCCAGCATTGGTCTAGCAAGAGCAATGCCAGTGAATACCCTGATAGCCGGCGCGCCCGGAATCCGGCTTGGGGACTGGGATTGGGGGAAATGGGGTGGGAAAGGCGGGCGGAAGGGGGGAGGAAGCCCGGGCCCCGGAGCGGGGCATGCCGTGCACCGCCGGCGGGTCCGGTGCACCGGCGCGGACGCGCCGCGTCAGCTAGATGGGCGGCTGTGTGGGCGCTTCAGCCCGCCAGTGCGAAGCCGTAGAGCGCGGCGGCATTGCGCCAGCGCAAGCCTTCCGACAAATCCGGCCGCTGTGCGAGCCAGGCCATCACCGCGCGGCATTCGTCGGCACGTGCGGGGGCCTCGTGGTTGGTCCACGGCCAGTCGCTGCCCCAGAGCAGGCGGTCCGGCCCGGCTATCTCGGCCCAATGCGCGGCCAGTGTCGGCCACTGGTCAGGGCTGGCCAGCCGGTAGGGCGCGCTGATCTTGATCCAGAGCGGGCGTCGCACGGCCACGGTGCGGGCCGTGTCGAAGACCGGGTCGTCCACGCCGAGCGGGCCGGGGCGGCCGAAGTGATCGAGCACGATGGGGGCCGGCGCATTGTCGAGCGCGGCATCGAGCGCGGCCAGCACCATCGCGCCGTCGCCATTGTTCGTGTGGACTTCCACGTGCCAGCCCAGCGCTGCCACGCGCTGGAACAGCGAGCGCCACGGCGCGGTGTCGATGCGCCGCCAGCCGGCATCGCCATACAGGTTCAGGCGGATGCCCCGGACCCCGGCGGCATCCAGCGTGGCGAGTTCGGCGTCGTCCACGGCCGGATCGACCACGGCCACGCCGCGCAGCCGCCCCGGCATGCGGCGCAGCGCAGCCAGCATCGCCGCGTTGTCGGTGCCGAGGAAGCTGGTCTGGACCACCACGCCGTAGGGGTCCACGGTCGCGTCGCCCATCGACCCGGCCATGGACAGCCAGTCCGCCAGCGGCGCGGCGTAGGGCGGCCGATAGCGCGCCGACGCCACGGCCACGCCGGCATCGAAGACATGAAAGTGGCAGTCCACCAGCGTCTGGCTTGTCGTCATCGGCACGATTCTCCTCTGTGCGGGTTAGCCCCGATATGGCGGGCTGGCCCGGTCCGGGTACTCTAGTCCTCTATAGGAGTGGAATCTAACACGGACACCAGATGCCAGACAATGCCAYGCGCCAACCGGCCGCCGCCTCGGCAGGCMTGAGCCGCTACGGGCAGATTGCCGCGCTATTGCAGCAGAAGATCGTCACGGGCGAGTGGTCGCCGGGCACTGCCATTCCGGCCGAAAGTGCGCTGGCGGGCGAGTTTGGCATCGCGCTCGGCACGATCCGGCAGGCGATTGCCGTGCTGGTGCAGCAGGGGCTGCTGGAGCGGGTGCAGGGCAAGGGTACTTTCGTGTGCACCGGGCTGACCGGGGGGAGCGGCGCCAGCATGATGCGCTTCTTCCGCTTCCGCTCGGAGGCCGATGCCGATGCGGCGCCCACGGCGGTGCCGCGCTCGGAGATCCTGTCCTGCCGCAGCGTGCGGCTGGACAAGGCCATGGCCAGCCGCTTCGGGCTGGAGGCCGGCGCGCGGGGTCTGGCCATCTCGCGCCGGCGCTGGGTGGCGGACACCCCGCGCCTGCTCGAATCGATCTGGCTGCCGTTGCCGCGCTGCGCGGCGCTGCAGGAGACGCCGATGGCCGAGTGGGGCGAGCTGCTCTATCCGCTGCTGAGCCAGCGCTGCGGCATCACCGTGCACCGGGCGATGGACGAGGTGACCTTCCGGCTGCTCGATGCCGAGGAAGCCGAGCTGCTCGCGCTGCCGCCCTCCCATCCCTGTGCGCTGGTCACGCGTCAGGCGTTCGATATCCAGGGCCAGTGCGTCGAATACCGGCTGACCCGGGGCGATGCCTATGCCTTCCGCTACACGGCCGAGATCCGCTGACCTCGCCCACAAAAACTGAATTCGACGGAGACACCCCATGCGTTCCCTGATCCCTCTCACGCTGGCCGGCCTGGCCTTGCAGCCGACCCTGCTGCACGCCGCCGACGCCGCCCAGCCGTGGCCGACGCGCCCGCTGACCATCGTCGTCACCTATCCGCCCGGCGGTGGTGCCGACCTGATGGCGCGGCTGATCGCGCCGGGGCTGGGACGGGAACTCGGCCAGACGGTGATCGTGGAAAACCGCCCAGGGGCGGGCGGGCAGATCGGCGCGTCGTACGTGGCCAAGGCCGCGCCCGATGGCTACACGCTGATGGTGGACGCGTCGTCCTACGCGGTGAACCCGAGCCTCTATCCGCGCCTGCCCTACGAYCCCGCCAAGGCGTTCCGGGCGGTGGGCGTGCTGGCGCGCTATCCCAATGTGCTGGTGGCCAATCCCGCCTTCCCGGCGACGAACGTCAAGGACGTGCTGGCGCTGGCGAAGCAGAAGCCGGGCACGGTGGCGTTCGCCTCGTCGGGCAATGGCTCGGCGCAGCACCTGTCCGGCGTGCTGTTCGAGCAGCGCGCCAGCGTGGACCTGCTCCACGTGCCATACAAGGGCGGCGGTCCGGCGATGACCGATGTCATCGCCGGACAGGTGCCGCTGTTCTTCGCCAACGTGGCTTCCAGCCTCCAGCACATCAAGGCAGGCAAGCTGCGCCCGCTGGCGGTGACCAGCCATACACGCACCTCGGCGCTGCCCAACGTGCCGACCATGCAGGAAGCCGGCGTGGCGGGCTACGAGGTCTATGAATGGAATGCCGCCTTCCTGCCCGCCAACACGCCGGAAGCCGTGGTGGCCAGGCTGTCGGACGCGCTCCAGAAGGTCATGGGCAGTCCGGAGATCCGCCAGCGCGTGGCCGAGCTGGGCGGCGAGGTGGTAGGCGCCCCGCCGGCCGAGGCGGCGCGTTATATCGACACCCAGACGCGGCTCTGGGCCAAGGTCATCAARGACGGTAACGTCAAGSCGGAATAAGCGCCGGCTTGACGTCGTAGCACACTAAAAACGAAGGAGACCCCCATGTCCACAGATTCCCCCTTTGACGCCGATCGCCGGCACCTGCTCGGGTTGATGGCTGCGCTGGGCGCCGGCGCCCTGGCGCCCACGCTGGCGCGCGCGCAGGCAACCTGGCCGTCCAAACCCATCCGGCTGGTGGTGCCGTTCGCGCCGGGCGGCAGTTCCGAGATCGTGGCGCGCTCCACGGCGGCGGAGCTGACCAAGCTGCTCGGCGTATCGGTATTCGTCGAAAACAAGCCGGGCGGGGCGGGCAATATCGCCATGGGCGAGGTAGCGCGGGCCGACGACAACCACACGCTGATCCTCGGCCATATCGGCACGCTGGCGGTCAATCCGTACATCTTCCCCAAGCTGCCGTACGACCCGAACAGGGACTTCCGGCCGATTTCGCTGCTGTCGAAGGTGCCCAGCCTGTACGTGGTGCACCCGGACCTGCCGGCGAAGAACCTCAAGGAGTTCGTGGCCCTGGCCAAGAGCAAGCCGGGCAAGCTGAACTACGGCTCGGCGGGCAATGGCAGCGCCGGCCACCTGGCTTTCGAGTACCTGAAGGCGACCACCGGCACCTTTATCACCCACGTGCCGTATCGCGGCAGCGGCCCGCAGATCACCGACCTGCTGTCCGGGCGGCTCGATGCGGCGGCGGTGGGCGCGCCGGCCATCATCCAGTTCATCAAGACGGGCAAGGTGCGCTGTATCGCCACGGGCACGGCGCAGCGCATTCCGCAGCTCCCCGATGTGCCGACGGTGGCGGAGCAGGGCTATCCGGGCTTCGAGATGACGCAGTGGTACGGGCTGCTGGCGCCGGCCTCGCTGCCGCAGCCGGCGGTGGCCAAGCTGGCGGAGGCCACGATCAAGGCGGTGAAGAGTCCCACCTCGGTGGAGCGGCTGGGCGCGGACGCCGCCCTGGTGGTGGGCAGCACGCCCGAGGAATTCGCCCGCTTTATCGCGGCGGAGCAGCAACGCTGGAAGCCGATCGTGGCGCGCGCGGGCATCAAGCCGGACTAGGCGTTGCCGCCGTCCTACCTATACTTCAAGGCACCGGCCCCAGGCCGGTGTCAGGAGGCGATATGGGACGCAAGTACATCGATTGCCGCGACTATCCGAGCGAGAAAAACTGCACTGTGGCGCTGAGCGCCGACAATGAAGACGAACTGCTCGAGGCTGCGGTCCAGCATGCGGTGGCGGTGCATCAGCATCAGGATTCCCCTGAACTGCGCACGCAGCTGAAGTCCTTGTTCAAGGAGGGTGCCCCGCCGGCCTGAGCGCCGGCGTTGTCAAGCGAGAGGCGGGACCGGCCAGCGGCTGATCCCGCACTTCCGGCGCGCGGCTAGCGGTCCTGATACGGGTCGTACCATGCCCTGCGCAGGTGCACGTCCCCATCGTGACGATGGATGTGCAACTCGGCGTGCTCGCGCCGGGCCATGTCCCAGCCGGCGGCGATGGCCGCTTCCATGGTCGTGAAGCGCTGGGGCTTGATATCGAGACCACCGAACTGCAGTGCCCAGCCATACTCGGCGGGCAGAACGCGAATGATGCGCGATTGCATATCGTTCTCTCTCCGTATTCCCCGCCATTTTCTTCCGTCAGATTTACCGCTAGGCTAGATCCGTACCAAGGTACGGAGTCAAGTGCAATGCATCACACCATGACAATCGGGAAGCTGGCCCAGGCCGCAGGCGTTGGCGTGGAGACGGTGCGTTACTACCACCGCTGCGGGCTGCTGCCGATGCCGGAGCGCGCGTTCGGCGCCGTCCGCCAGTATCCGGAGGCGAGCCTGCAGCGGCTGCAGTTCATTCGCCAGGCGCAGTCGTTCGGCTTCACGCTGGACGAAGTGCGAGTCCTGCTGCGGCAGGGCCATGGCGACACGTGCGGCACGGCCCGGGTGCTGGCCGAGCAGAAACTCGGGCTGGTGGAAGATCGATTGAAGGATCTGCTACGCCTGCGCGACGAACTGAAGACCCTCATTGCGCAATGCCACGCCAATGGCAGCGGGACGTCCTGCCCCTTGATCGATAGCTTGTCCAACGTCAGACGGCAATCGCCGCCACCCGGGCCCTGAGCCGGGGCGCGGCGAAGTCCAGGAAGGCGCGCAGCTTCAGCGGAAGGAGGCCCTGCCCGGTGTGGACCAGGCTGATGGGCCACGGCGGCGGCTCGAACGCTTCGAGCACGATCTGCAACGCGCCCGCGCGCAGGGCGCCCGCCATCTGGTAGGACACCACGCGCGTAATGCCCACGCCGGCCACCGCCGCATCGACAGCCGCCTCGGCCGTGCTCACGGCCAGCCGCGAACGCACCGGCACCGCAATCTCCGCCTTGCCCGCCTTGCCCGCCTTCGCCCCCTTCGCCACCTTGCCCGCCGTGAAATGCCAGACCTGCCGGGAGGTCATCTGCTCGAACGTGATGCAGGCATGCTCGGCGAGATCCTGGGGGCGAGCGGGCGTGCCGTGCGCGGCGAAGTAGGCCGGGCTGGCGCACACCACCCGCCGGACGGTGCCGATCGGCATCGCAATGAAATTGCTGTCCGGCAGGTCGGCAATGCGCAGGGCGATATCGACATGCTCGTCCAGCAGGGCCACCACGCGGTCGGTCAGCACCATGCGGACGTCGATGTCCGGATAGGTTTTCAGGAAATCCGCCACCACGGGCAGCAGGTGCAGGCGGCCGAAGACGATGGGCGCCGTGATGACGAGTTCGCCCTTGGGCGCGGCATATTCGCCGGACGCGGCGCGCTCCGCCTCGCCTACCTCCTCGAGGATGCGCCGGCAGGCGGCCACGTAGGCGTGGCCGGTCTCGGTCAGCGAGAGCTGCCGGGTGGAGCGATGCAGGAGCCGGGTGTTCAGGTGCGCCTCCAGCTCGCCCACCTTCCGGCTCACGGTGGCAAGCGGCATCCGGAGCTGGCGCGCGGCGGCGGAAAAGCTGCCGGCCTCCACCACGGCCACCAGGATCGACATGGATTCGAAACGATCCGCCATATTCTCGATTTTTGGGAGAGTGATTCCCGATCGTGCCAGATTATCTTTATGGGTGGAAGGGCCTAGTATCGGGCGAACCCCTCAATCTGGAGTCCTGCCGTGTCCACGCTTTCGAACCCTCACCCCCAAACCCTGCGCAAATCCGCCTCCGTCAGGCACCTGCCCGTCAACCTGTTCGCGTCGGTGATGGGGATTGCCGGGCTGTCGCTGGCATGGCGGCAGGCCAGCCAGGCGTTCGGGGCCAGCCCGTGGATTGCCGATGTGGCCGGCTGGCTGGCGCTGGCTGTGTTCGTCGTKCTGGGCACGGGCTATCTGGTCAAGGCGGCGAAGTACCCKGCGGCGGTGGCCAGCGAGTACCGGCATCCAGTCGCGGGGAATTTCTTCGGCACGATCACCATCGCCATCCTGCTGCTGTCCACGGTGGTCGCCCCGCTGAGCCAGCCGCTGGCCGAGGGGATGTGGACCGTGGGCACCGTGGCGACGCTCGCCATCTGCTTCGCCATCTCCAGCCGCCTGCTGCGCGGCAAGATCGACGCGGCGCACGCCGTGCCGGCCTGGTTCATCCCCGGCGTGGCCACGCTCGATATCGCCGTGGCCGGCGCCACCATGCCGATGCCGTGGGCCCATGAGGTGAACCTGTTCGCCATGGCCGTGGGGACGATGATCGCGCTGCTGTTCTTCACGATGATCATGGCGCGCATGATCCACCACGAGCCGGTGCCGGCCGGCATGGTGCCGTCGCTGCTGATCCTGATGGCGCCGTTCGAGGTCGGCTTCCTGGCCTATACGAACATGACGCAGCGCGTGGATACCTTCGCCGCCTTGCTGTTCTACTTCGGCCTGTTCATCTTCCTGGCGCTGGCGCCCAAGGTGTTCCGCCGCGGCCTGCCGTTCGCCTCCGGCTGGTGGGCCATCAGYTTCCCGCTGGCGGCGCTGGCCATCGCCGCGCTGAAGTACGCGATGTTCGTCCAGGCCTGGCCGGTGACGGCGATTGCCATCGTCCTGCTGGCCCTGCTGAGCATCGCCATCGTGGTGCTGTTCGTCCTGACCCTGCACATCCTGTTCAACGGCGATTCGCTGGGCGGTTGATATAGATGCAAGCCCGGGGCCTGCCGAGGCCGCTGGCACCTAGACTGGTTCCGTTGCAGCTTATCTTTGCGCACTGCGCGAAAGGCCGGGGTTCAAGCATTGGAGGACCCATCATGCACACCGTCGTCAGAACGTATTCAGGAAGCGGCGCCAGCGAGCTATTCGACCTGCTGGCACAACACAAGGATGAGATCGAGCCGTTGATGCGGGAGGTTCAGGGCCTGCTCAGCTACACGCTGGTGCGCGGAGACGCCGGCGGCTTTTCGGTGACCACCTGCACSGACAAGGCGGGCACGGACGAAAGCGTCAAGGTCGCCAAGACCTGGATCGCGGAGCACGCTACCGGAATCTCCGTGGGCGCACCGACGATTACCGAAGGCACAGTGATCGTGCAGTCGAAGTGATGGATAGGGYAAGGCGCGGCGGTTCCTCGAAGGTAGAATCGCCGCCATGACTGGCCCCGATGACACCACCGAGTTCTGGCGCGACCCCGCCATGCCCTGCGCCGAGAGCCGCCGGGYGTGCCGGAGCCGTGCCGCCTATCGGCCGCACAGCCATCCGACCTGGTCGATTGGCGCCGTGGATGGCGGCGCCAGCGTTTTCACGGGGGCCGGCCCCCCGCCGGTGGCGCTGCCGCCAGCTCGCGGAACTGGCGGCGCTGGCCGGCCTGAGCCGCTACCAGMTGATCCGCGCCTTCCGCCGGGCCACCGGCATGACGCCGCACGCGTGGCAGGTCAACCAGCGCGTCAACTTGGCTCGCGACCGCCTGCGGGCCGGCGAAGCGATTGCCGAGGTGGCTTACGGGCTCGGTTTTGCGGATCAGAGCCACTTCCAGCGCGTGTTCAAGGCGCACGCCGCCGTGACACCGGCGCGGTATCGGGCCTGATCGGGCCTGATTGGGCCTGATCCTCCCAATCCTGCAATTTCCTTCAAGACGCGGCCCGCGCGGGGCGGCAGACTCCGGCGGTTTCCTCAGCGAGTCTGCGTCATGCACCTATTCCTCATCGTCGCCACGGCCCACTTTCTGGCGCTGCTATCGCCCGGCCCCGACTTCTTCCTGATCGCCCGTACCTCGCTGGCCGCCGGCTGGCGACGCGCCGCCGGGGCGTGCCTCGGCATCGCGCTGGCCAACGGCGTGTTCATCGCCGGGGCATTTGCGGGGGTCTCGGCGATGCGGGCCGACAGCGCGCTGTTCAGCCTGACGCAACTGGCCGGCGGCCTGTACCTGCTCTACCTCGGCTGGCAGTTCGTGCGGTTCGCCGGGACCACGCCCCTGGGAGAGGCAAAGGCGGGCGGCGGGGCGGCGACCGGCTTCGCGCAGGAGGTGGCCAGAGGCTTCCTGTCCGGCATCCACAACCCCAAGAACGCCTTGTTCTACGCCAGCCTGGCCGCCATGCTCAGCGGGCCGCACGCCAGCGCGCCGTGGAAGGTGGCGTACGGCGTGTGGATGTTCGCCGCGGTGCTGGGGTGGGACCTGCTGGTCGCGGTGTCCATCGGCCACCCGCGCGTGCTGCGGCGCTTCGCCCGGGCGCTGCCCAAGCTGGAGCGCGCGGCGGGCGGCATGCTGATGGTGTTCGGGGCGGGAGTGCTCGTGGCGGTGGGCCGGCGGGCAGTCGGCGCGGTTCAACGTCTTTAACTCGCTTTGCCAAAAGTTTCACTTGCCCGACAGATTTGACATTCCATACTGACGTCTTTAACTCGCTTTGCCAAAAGTTTCACTTGCCCGACAGATTTGACATTCCATACTGRTTCGACCACGTCTGACTGTGACACGGGAGACTCTATGGGCCGGCCGGCACGTTGTGTGAGGACGCGGATCGCGCTGGGCGCCGCAGCATTGTTCCCCTCGGCCCTGCAAGCGCAGACGTCCATGTGCAGTACGAGTATCAGCGGAACGTTCTCGGTGGGCGTGTTCTGCCAACCGGCTGCGGGCACGCCATCCAATATCGGCACCTTGACGGGCACCACATTCAATACGACGACCGGGGCCAGTATCCGGGCGACCACGTCCGCAGCCAACGCCACGGCGACCGTGGCGGGCACGACCATTACCAACCAGCCGGCCGCCGCCGCAAACGGGGTGACGGCCCAGGTCACCGGCACGGTAACGGCCGGCAATGCCGCCGCAAACATCGATGGCGGCACCACGTCGATCACCATGCAGGGCGCTGGCCTGGACGGGATTGGCGTGATCAACCTGAGCCCGGGTAGCTCGACGATTACGGTRACGYCCGGCACGACGCTCAACGTGACGAACCGGGTCACCGGCAACGAGCACGATGGGCTCGACATTACTGCCAACGGCGGCGGCAGCGCCACTATCGTGCATCAGGGCAGCGGGACCATTTCGACGGTCGGTGGCCATGGCATGAACCTGAAGACCACGGCGACCAGCGCGGGCGCGGTCTCGGCCACGGTCGGCAGCGGCGTGACCTTCCTTATCGACAACACCACGGCAATCGAGGATCCGTCGGACCCGGGTCTCGAGGCTGGCCCCGCCAATCATGCCGGCATACGCGCCTACAGCCCCGGCAGCGGCACCATCACCATCGACAGCAACGCCACGGTCCGCGCCACCGCGACCAATGCGTTCGGCATCATGACCGATGCCGGCACCGGCACCACCCGCATCCGCAACGGCGGCGCCATCACCACCGACGGGCTGAACGGCTTCGGCATCCGATCCAGCACGCAGGGCGGCGACGTCGCGGTGGTCAACGAGGGCGCCATTTTGGCCACGGGGCAGGCGGGCCATGGCATCTATGTCACGTCGGGACTGAACACGTCCGGCTCGCTGTCGGTCGACAACCGGGCGCCGATCACGGTTGGCGCCACGGGGAATRCCGAGGGCTCACGCGGCATCTATATGATCGCCCGGGCTGGCGGGACGGCCACCGTCACGGGCACTGGTGACATCACGGTGTACGGCAACCCGGCGACAGTGCGCGCCTTCGGCATTACCGTGGGCGCGGAAGCTGGCGCCGTCAYCGTCGACTATTCGGGCAACATCACCACCTACGGCGATGGCTCGGCCGCCATTCGCGCGCATTCCGTCAGCGSCAATACGCAGGTGACCTACACCGGTGCCCGCCTCGAAACCTTCAACGGCAATGCCAACGGGATCTACGCYACCACGGGTGCGGCGACCAACACGGTCGGCATCACGGCGCAGGGCACGATCATCACGCACTCGGACAATGGCGGTGGAGAAGGATCCGGCGGCGGCTCGTTCGGTCTGCAAGGCACCAGTCTGGGCGGCGACGTCGACATCAATTTCCTGAGCGGCAGCATCGACGTGAATGGCAGCGGCGCGGCCATCGTGGCGGGCAGCGGCTACAACGGCGGTACGGGGCTGGGGAAAGTCACCGTGCAGAATGCCGGCACGCTGACGGCGCGCGGCAACGCCCAGCGTGGGATCGCCACGCTCTCGGGAACGGGCGCGCAGACTATCATCAATCGCGGCGCGATCCAGACGCTCGGCGCGATCGACGCGCAGGGCATCCTGGCGCGGGGCAGCGGCGCGGCGGCGATGTCCGTTGTCAATGAAGGGGCGATCTCGACCGTCGGGAACAATGCGTCGGGCCTGGAGATCACCTCGGTGGGCGGCGCGGTCGATGTGCAGAACCTCCAGCCGGTTCGGGCGGGATGGGGCACGAGCGCGGGCATCGCCACGGCCGGGCTGACACAGGCCGTGCGGAATGCGTCCTCCATCGAGGCCCTGAGCGATCAGGCCGTGCGCGCCGACAGCAACGGCTCGGCCGGATCGTTCCGGCTCGACAACGCTGGCACCATGACGGGCGTGGTCTCGGCGGCGACGTCGGACGTCACGCTCAACAACAGCGGCACGTGGAACCTGCGCAGCTTCCTGGATAGCACGGGCAGCGGTTCGCGGGATAGCTGGAACGTCGCCATCGCCAACCTCGGCACGGGCTTGAACAACACGGTCGACAACACCGGCACGCTGGCGCTGGCCGCGCAGCCGGTGAGCGGGGCGGGCGGCACGCGGCAACCGGCGGACGCCATCGTCACCTTCAACCCCGCCGGCGCCTACCTGCCGCTGGGCCAGGCCGCCAACACGCCGGTSGCTGGCGGCGCGGTGCAGGGACAAATCCTCGGCGTGCGGACGTTCACCAACAGCGGCACCATCGATCTGACCGGAGGCGGTGCGGCGGTCGGCAACGTCCTGGTGATCGGGGGCGGCCAGACGGCAGGGCAGTACGGCGGGGGCCTCTATGTCTCCAATGGCGGGACGCTGAAGCTCAATGCCGTGCTCAATGAGGGAGGGCCCGCCTCCCGTGCCGACATGCTCGTGGCGGATGCCACGGCGACCGGGGCCGGCGGTGCCACACGGCTCCGTGTGAACAATGTCGGGGGGCAGGGCGCGCTCACGGTCGCCAACGGGATACCGCTCGTGGAAATCCTGAGCCCCGTGGCCACCGACAGCGCTCCCGGTGCCTTCGCGCTGGAAGGCCGCGCCGTGGCGGGCGCCTACGAATACCGGCTGTTCCAGGGCGCGCCGGATGGCAGCGCGGGTAACGTCTGGTATCTGCGGTCCGAGCAGGACCCGAATCCAACCCCAACTCCGACGCCGGGCGGGGCGCTCTATCGGCCCGAGGTGGCGGCCTACCTCGCCAATCAGCGCCTGGCTGGCCAGATGTTCGTCCATAGCCTCCATGACCGGCTGGGCGAGCCCCAGTACGTGGAAGGGCAGGATTTCGACCACGAGAACGACAAGCCGCGGTCGGGCTGGCTGCGCGCGGTGGGCAAGTGGGAGGGCAGCCGCAGCAGCAATGGTGTGTTCAAGACCAGCACGGACGCCTTTCTGCTGCAAGGGGGCGCCGAAATGGCCAAGTGGAAAGTCTTCGGCGAAGCCGCCCGCGCCCACCTTGGCCTGATGGGCAGCTACGGCAACGCCTGGACGGACGCGCAAGCGCAAGGCAACGCCTTCCGCGCCAAGGGCAAGGTGGAAGGCTGGAGCGTGGGCGCCTACGGCACCTGGTACCAGAACGATGAGCACAAGCTCGGCGCCTACGTCGACACCTGGTTCCAGTACGGCTGGTTCACCAATCGCGTGGAAGGCGACCTGCTGCCGGTGGTCCGCTACCATGCGCAGGGTTTCGCCGTATCGGCGGAGGGCGGGTATGCCATGCCGCTGCGCAACGATTGGGTGATCGAGCCGCAAGGGCAGCTGATCTACGTCGGCTACAGCGAGGACGACATCACGGAGCCGAATGGCACCCGCGTGAGCGGGGCGGACTCGCACGGCTGGATCACGCGGCTCGGGGCGCGGCTGCATCGCACCTACGTCCGCGATGACGCGCGCAAATGGCAACCGTACCTGACCCTCAACTGGTGGCATACCAGCGTCGGCAGCAACGTCTCGTTCAATCAGCTTCCCGTGGGCAGCATGTACCCGGATAATCGGTACGAAKTGAAAATCGGCGTCAATGTGGATTTGCGCAAGCGCTGGACTGGCTGGACCAATGTGTCCGGCGCGTGGGGCGCGCAGAGCTTCTATCAGTATGTGGTGCGCGCCGGGGTGAAGTACACGTGGTAGCTGTCGTCAGGGCAAATAGAGCATGAAACTCGCGGTAATCGGACGGGGATTGATCGGCGCGGCGGCGGCGCGCCATTTGTCGAAGATGGGCCATGAGGTGGCGCTGATCGGGCCCGATGAGCCGGCCGGCTACGCTGGCCATGCCGGGGTCTTTGGTAGCCACTACGATGAAGGCCGTATCACGCGGCAGTTCGATTCGACGCCATTCTGGCGGGACATGAACCGCGCATCGATTGCGCGCTACGGCGAGATTTTTGCGGAAAGCGGGGTCGAGTTCTACCGGGAAGTCGGCGTGCTTCACGTGGGCCCTGGTCAGAGCCCGGACGTGTCCTCCATCGGCGGCATTGCGGCGGAAGCCGGCATTCTTGTTGAAGCCTATGACGATGCGGGGCTCGCTCAGCGATTCCCGTACCTGGGATTTCCGGCTGGAACCCGGGGCTACTTCGAGCCGCAACACGCTGGCTATATCAGCCCGCGCCGYCTGGTCCGKGCGCAGACGATTGCGGCGCAGCGCGCCGGGGCGCRGATTMTCGCCGAACCCGCGCTGGGCATCTCGGAAAGCGCCACTGGCGTGACGATCCGGACGCGATCGGGCGATGTGGAGGTGGAGCGCGTTCTCGTTGCGGCCGGCGGACATACCCAATCGCTGCTGGGCCAATCCCTGGGTTTCGTGGTGTACGCACGGACTGCCGCGATGTTTCGGCTCGATGCGGCGGAGGTGCAACGCCTGGCCGGCATGCCATCGATGCGTTGTTTCGGACCCAAGGGTGCCGATCCCTATATCCTGCCGCCCATCCTCTATCCGGACGGCCAGACCTGGCTGAAGCTCGGCRGCGATCCGGTGGATATYCCCCTCGAAAGCGAGGGGAATATCCAGGACTGGTTTCGGTCCGGCGGCTCGATTCCCGTGGCGGAAGGGMTCGAAGCGCAGCTCCTCGAGCGTATCCCCGGCCTGCAAATCGAAGAACGGCGCGTCGTGCCCTGCATGACCACCTTCGGCACAAYGGGCCTGCCGCGCATCGGGCCGCTTTCGGATCGCGTTACCGTTGCATTCGGCTGCTACGGCAAAAGCGCGAAGTGTTCGGACGAATTGGGCAGATTGGGATCCATGGCGCTGCTCGGTGAAAACCACGGGGTGCTTGCGGCTTGAAATATGCCGGCACGTACTTGCAATGCCGCCCCTTGCGCGCTGAAACGAGCCATTAACGCGTCTTGGTTACTGGCCGTTGCCACGCTGTTGAAGAATTCATCGAGGGGAATGCTGTCCTTGAATTCCGCGCCAGATACCTGACCGTCCTTGTCGATGTCCATGGCCTCATGGATGCTCGCCAGTTCCGCCTCACTCTTGCCGGCCAACTGCTTGCCCAGTTCGCTGAGGGATACCACGTTATCGCTGTTGAGGTCGGTGGCCTTGAGCTGCTCTGTCTTGAACGCATCGACCATGTCCACCAACTTCAGGGCCATGCCCCGTGCCTTGAAACGATCCACGGCACCCGCATTCGCACTGGCCGTTTCCGCGGCCTGCGTGCGCCTGAGTGACGACGATGCCTGTGCACTGCGAATCGCATCGAGTCCACCGAGTCTGAGTTGGCTCATCAATATTTCCTTAGGAGAAAAGTGATGCCGGGGAATTCCGGCGCTGACGATTCTAGGCAGCGCGATAGGTCGCAATGCGCGGAAAAAGGGGTGTTTACTAAGTCACTTTGAATCTGCCGAGGCATCTTTCAAAAGAAGGCCGCCACGTTGTCAGTTATCAAGGGAAACATGGCAGTTTCCCTTGATCAGCGCGTCATGCGCGCGCCAACTCGACTTGCCCGCGGAGCGCGGCGACGATGGCCTCGCCGACGGCGCTGCCCGATRMCGGATTCTGGCCAGTGATCAGGCGACCATCGACCACGAGCTTGGACTGCCACGGATCGGCGGAAGCGAACTCGGCGCCTGCCGCGCGCAGCGCATCCTCCAGCAGGAACGGGACGTCCGCCTTGGCGTAGCCCTCTTCCTCGGCGTTCGAGAAGGAGGTCAGGCGGCGACCCTGGACCAGCGGCGTGCCGTCCTCAAGCGTGACGCCGAGCAGCGCGGCCGGCCCGTGGCAAACGGCGGCGACGATCTTGCCGCCGTTCCAGGCGCGCAGCACCGCRCGCTTGACGTCGGGGTCGTTTGCGATATCCACCATGGGGCCAAGGCCGCCGGGGAAGAAGATCGCGTCGTAGTCCAGGACATCGACTTCCGAGAGCTTGCGGCTATGCGCCATGCGCCGGATCGCCTSGCTCTTGCTGAACGCGAGCTGCGCGGGATCGGTCTCGTCGTAGCCGTCGAACGGTGGGTTGCCACCGAGGGGCGACGCGTACTCCACGGCAATGCCKGCGGCGTCGAGCACTTCGAAGGGGTGGGCCACCTCCGGRTAGAAGTAGCCGGTGGCGCGCTTGTTCGGCCCGATCTCGGCCGCATTTGTCAAAATGAACAGGACATGCTTGACGGTCATGATGAACTCCTTCTGGTCTGCATTTCGCCGCACAGCGCGGTTAAATGAACTGTAGCCAGACAGGCAGCCTSGGAGTAGATAGCATCGCATTGACACATTGGCTCATGGCATAAGACAATCGGCCATGGACCCGACCAATACGATCCTCGACGAACTCCGCGCGATGGCGATCTTCGCCACCGTCGTGCGCTGTGGCAGCTTCGCCGCCGCGGCGCGCTCGCTTGGGCTCACCCGCGCCGTGGTGAGCCACCATATCCGCGCCCTCGAAACGAAACTTGGTGTGCCCCTGGCCCAGCGCAGCACACGCAGCTTCAGCCTCACCCCGGCGGGGCAGGCGTTCCGCGTGCATTGCGAGCGGCTACTCGATGAGGCCGTGGACGGCATCCGTAGCATGGAGTTGATGCGCGCCGAGCCACGCGGCGAGGTGTGGCTGACCTGCTCGCACCACTTCGGCACCAAGCGGATCCTGCCGGCGCTGGTCGCGTTCCGGCGGCGCTATCCGGCGGTTCGCCTTCATGTCGCGATGTCGGATGCCAACGTGGATATCGTCCACCACGGTGTGGAACTGGCCGTGCGGGCGGGGCCGCTGGCGGATTCGTCACTGCTTGCTCGCCGCTTGCTTCGGGAAGCCACCATGCTGTGCGCATCCCCGGCCTACCTACGTCAGCACGGGGCGCCCGGTTCGGTCGAGGAACTGGACGGTCATCGCTGGGTCGTCTATCCGCCGAGCCAGCGCACCACGGTCGTACGCGCTGGCGGCAAGGACATCGAGGTCCCGGTGCAGGGCGATGTCGTGACGGACAGCGCCGCCTCGCGGCTCGCGTTCGTGCTCGCGGGTGACGGCATCGCCAGGCTGCCGGCCTACGACGCCGCGTCGCTCCTGGCCTCCGGCGATCTGGTGCGCGTGCTGCCAGACGCCGAGACCGCGCCGCTGGAGATCTTCCTGGTCCATTCGAAGCAGATCGGCCCTAGCGCCAAGCTCCTGCGGGACTTCCTGCTGGCCACCGCGAGCGAGGACAACTGGTGATCGATTTCGGATAGCCTCCGGCGAACCGCCTCAGGCCCGGGGCGCCTGTGTTGTTCCTGTCTCACACGCTTCGTGGCGCGGAATAGTGCTGGGCGGAGAAGGCCTACCCGAAGCTGATTCACTTCAACCGCCTGCCCAAGGGCGGCCACTTCGCGGCCTGGGAACAACCGCAAGCATTCACGGAAGACGTCCGCAAGAGCTTCGTGTCGTTGCGATAGCGCGGACACGTGAGTCGGGGACTTTGGGGCGCGGACTTGTTCCACCATGTATCAATTCAAGTTCTCCTGGATGGCTTCATCGGGCCAATCCGCGCTTCTATAGTGCTCTCCATCGCTGGAGGCAAGGCARCACGCCGATGCTTCAAGCACGTCAGGAGATAGACACATGACATTCTTTGCGAAACGCATCGGCGTAGGGTTGGCACTGGCCACMACCCTCGCGGCCGGGACTGGATGGGCGGCCRGCCTGTCGCCCACGTCCAACGGGGCCATCCTGCAGGAGGACMTTCAGTGGTCGTCCTTCCCAGCCTTTCCAAAACGTGCGCGCCTGTCGGTGCTGGTYGGAGATCCGTCGGCCGCGGGGCCTTACGTGGTGCGCGTCAACGTGCCCGCAGGCGTGAAGTTGATGCCGCACGTGCATCGAGAGGATCGGGTYTACACCGTGATCTCAGGGGTGTTCTATATCGGTATCGGCGAGGAGTTCGAGCCGCAGAAGCTGGTCGCATATCCCCCGGGCAGCGTCATCGTGTTGCCGGGTGGCACGCCGCATTTCCACTGGGCCCGGTCGGGGGACTATGTCACCCAGGTAAGCGGGAATGGCCCGCTTGGGATCGACTACGTGAACGTCGAAGACGATCCGCGCCAGAAGGCACACATCCACTGARTCGCAGCCTTGCGGCGAGCTAAAAAAGATTGAAGGAATGATATGGAACTGSTCTATGTTGCCGACCCGATGTGCTCKTGGTGCTATGGATTCGGCAAGGAATTGACGGAAGTCCGCAAAATCTTGCCCGATCTGCCGCTSCGGATCGTAGTGGGTGGCATCCGAGCGGGGGCCACCGATATCCTCGACGACGCCGGCAAGCGATTCCGCCTGCATCATTGGGGCCTGGTGGAGAACGCAAGCGGCCTGCCGTTCAATCGCGAGGGGCTGATGGCTCGGGAGAACTTCGTCTACGACACGGAACCCATCTGCCGCGCCGTCGTCACGGCTCGCCTGCTGGTMCCGCAGKGCGACCTCCTGACGCTATTCCGTGCCTTGCAGGAAGCGTTCTATGTCGAYGCCCGCGACACCACCGACGGCAAGGTGCTAGCGGAAGTCGCCGCGCAAGCGCTGAATCGGCAAGGCCATGACGTCTCCGCGAAGACGTTCCTGGATCAGTGGTCCAGCGACGCCGCCATCGCGGCCACCATCGAAGACTTCCATACCGCACGCAGTTGGGGCATTTCAAGTTTCCCGGCGCTGCGCTTRCATCATGGCGGTCGTCTGTACCGCGTCTCGGACGGCTACGCACGAGCCGGCGATATCGCGCAACAACTGACGCGTGTGATCGATGCCGCCAGTGCGGCCGCTTGACGAAGGAGGAAGCCGCTAGCCCACATCCAGCGAAGCGGTCACCGGCGCAATTGGCAGGCTCAACGTGAACCACGTGCCTGTTGCGTCCGGCTCCCAGGATACCGCTGCATCGAGGGCCGACGCGCGGCGCTGCACGTTGGCGAGGCCTCTGCCGCCGTGTGCCAGTGGCACGCCGGTGGGGTCGAACGGCGTGCCGTTGTCGTGCACACGCACCATCACYRCGTGGTCGTCGTGGCTGGTCTGCACGCRGATCGCGGTCGCGTGGCTGTGCTTGAGCACGTTCGTGAACACTTCCTGCAGGATGCGCAGGATGTGGAGGGCGCTCTGGGCGCCGAGCCACTGCAGCGGCGGGATGTCGTCGACGTCCCACGTAAGCGAGATGCCCGCGGCTTCGAGCCTCGACCCCAGCCGGTAGCGCAACGTGGCCAGCAGCAGCAACAGGTCCGTCGATACCGGTTCCAGCGAGTCAATTGTCAGCTTGAGGTCGTCGATGCATTCGCGCAGCACCTGGGCGATATCGTCGGCGCGCGCCGTGCCGGATGGGTCCTTCTCGACCATGCGCAAGGCGCTGATCAACGATGATCCGAGGCCGTCATGCATGTCCTGCAGCAGCCGCTGTCGCTCACGCGTCAGCGTCTCGCGGCGCTCCACATCGCGCAGTTGCCGATGGCTTTCCAGCAGTTCCGCCTCCCGCTGCGCCAGGCGCAGCGAGAGGTTGGCGTTGGCCTGCGCCACCTCATCCAGCGCGCTGGTATAGCGGCGATACATCAGCACCATGAACAGCAGCAGCTGCACGCATCCCAGGTAGGACAGCAGGTAGATACCCTCGATATCGATGCGGTAGTTCTGCAGCAGCACGTCATGCACGGCGATCGGCGTGCTCATCGCATTCCAGGCCGAGAACGTCAGCGCCTCGCGCGACCTGGCTAGCCAGGCAGCCCGCAAGGCCGCAATCGACACCACGAGGTTCAGCGCCACCAGCAGCAACTGGGACAGCGGGTAGAGGAACACCACATGCGTGAGCCACGACAGTGGCAGCGTGCTGGTGGCCAGGAACACGACCGAGCAGTACAGCGCGGCTTCCAGGCGCCGGTAGCGCAGGCCCAGATATCGGAAGATGAACAGGTAGCAGGCCAGGATCAGCCACGCGATACTGTTGAAGGCCAGCCAGCTGAACCAGGCCTCCGGAATCGGCAATGGGTCCTGGCCAACCAGATACTGGAGTGTGTGCAGGAAATAGGCCCCTGCGGCCAGGAAGCACAGCAGGTAGCGCGTTTCGTCGCGGCGCCGGAGCCAGACCAGCAACGAGAAGATGCCGACCGCAAGCAGGCCGCCGCTGGACAGATAGGGAAACTGCGTCTGGAGGAAGCTTCGTGCTGCGTAGCGCCAGAACAAGTCGTCGCGGGTGCCAATCCGCACCGACGACAGGGCGGCGCCGACCTGACCCACCACATCGATACGGATGACGATGTCGCGCGGCGCCTGCCCGAGCGCGATCCACAAGGGATAGTTGTAGCCGTTCCATACCGGCCCGCCGCGAGACTGCCAGAGCTGCTCGCCGTCCGCGTACACGGTGAGGCGTCCCACGGTCTGCCAGCGCGGCGCGTAGAGGTAGAGGGGTTCGCCGGCAGCGGCCGTGGCCGCCGGAAGCGCCAGTCTGACCCAGACCGTTTCGATCTGGCCTGACCCCACCTCATCGGGTGTCACGTGACGCGGCACGGCCATCGGCAGCGGCGTATCCCGCCATGCTTCGCCGGCGGCGGGCAGCGCGAGCTGCGGCGGAAGCCGGTCGAGCGTGCCGCCGGGCGTGATCCGTAGCTGCGCCGAGGTGATGTGCCAGGGCAGGACCTCCGCCAGCGCGCCCTGGAGCGAACCCGCCAGCAGCAGGGCCAGGACGAAGGGGAGCCACCGCCGCCATGTCGGCGTGCCCGCGCCGTCAGTCATCGCGCAGCAGGCCATGTTGCCGGGCCACGTTGATGGCCTCGACCTTCGAATGGACGTCCAGTTTGACGTAGATGCGTCGGACATAGGTCAGCAGCGTATGTCTCGATACGCCGATCCGTTGCGCAATTTCGTCGTGCGAGAAGCCCCGCGTGATGTCGTTCAGGACCTCATATTCGCGCGGGGATAGGGCGGAAGGCTTCGGGCCGGCCGCTGCCTGGGGGGCTCGCACCGGCGCATCGGCTGGCGGCGCCTGCAGGCGGGACAGCACCTGGCGGGCGATCAGCGGACTGATCGGGCTGCCGCCCTGATGCAGTGACCGCAGCTCCCGCACGATATGGGCCGCCGTGCTGTCCTTGAGCAGGTAGCCGGTGGCGCCCGCGGCAATCGACTGCATGACGTGGCTTTCGTCGCCGAAGACCGTGGCCACCATCACATCGCAGCGCGGCCATGCCACGCGTGCCGCGCGGATGGCATCGATGCCGGACCCGTCGGGCAGCCCCAGATCGACAACGAGGATGTCTGCGGCAGGGGCCGATTGCAGCAGCGCCAGCCCATCGCACAACGTCGTGACGACGCCAGCGGTGCGCATGTCGGGCGCGCTGGACAGCGCCTCGAGGAATGCCGCACTGAAACCGGGATCGTCCTCGATCAGGGCGACGCGGATGGGCGGGGAAAGGGGAGAGGAGCGGTCAGTGGACACGGGAGGWCGAATGCGAGACGAACGGGTCGASGCACGACATGCAACGGCCCGTGCAGCCGCTATCCCCCCACGATCGTGGGGCATGACGGCTTGTCGCACGATCTGGGGACATACAGCCCGAAAACCCAAGGCTATGATCCAGCCGGATTGTTGCACGCACGGGACCGGATGCAAAGACGGCGCGCGCGGGCATGCACCAAAACAACAGGCTCGACGAGCCAACAGACTAACGAACGGGGAAGGGTCGCAGAATGAAACGGGAAACCTGGGTGAAGGCATGGGCGGCCCTGGCGGTCAGTGTTGCACTGGGCGCATGCGGCGGGGACGGGGGAAACAACGGGGGAAACAACGGGGGGAACGGCGCGGGCAGTGGTGGCGGTAACGGCGGCGCGGGGACGCCATCGATGCCCGAAACACCGAGCACCCCGGGCAATCCGGAGACGCCCGCGACGCCGCAGGCCGTGACGTACCTGGGCGTGATCAGCTTTGGCGACACGCTTGCCGTGACGCTCGATGCCCCGGCCGCAGGCCAGGTTCGGATCCGCTTCTCCGATTCGGCGTTCGGGCTGGCTGGTGCGGTGATCGGCCACTACGTCAAGAACGGGAACSTCTACACGGTCAGCGCGCTCGAGGCCGACAGCGCCGAACCGCCGCCGGCTTTCGTGACCGCGCTGCTGGGCTCGGTGACCGCGTCGTTCACGGTGTCGGGCACCACGCTGACGGGCGAGATCTCCGGCCTGCCGAAACAGCTCGGCAACGGCAAGCTGTCGGGACAGGTCACGGCAAGCAGTGTCAGCACGCCGGTGACGGCCGCCGATTTGGCCGGTACCTACACCTTCCTGCGCGGACAATCCACGTACTACGCAAGTTCCGGAAACCTCCAGATTCAGTACGGCATGGGCGGTCAGATGCGCGTGGGCGCCGACGGTACCGTGCGGCTGTGCCAGGCTGGCACGTACAGCGACACCTGCAGCATGGGCCTCGCCGGCACACTCGCGCTGGCGGACCAGACGCGCTACCCGGGCGCCTACACGCTGACCCTGGGTGGCAAGGTCTGGGGACAGGTCTTCCCGCTGAAGACGAGCGGCGTCACTGCGCTGTACCTCGACCACCTTCAACTCGATTCCGCAGGCAACCGCATGACCGGCACGGGCGTCTTCCGGCCCGCCCAGACGCTGACGGCGAGCCAGGTAGCCGGGCAGTGGGTCTGCCGGCAGCCGGGCGTGTCGTATGCCGCTGTCACGGGTCTCGGCATTAGTGCCGCGCTCGATGGTTCGATGCAGGAGGAAGCGCTGACCATTTCCGGCACGGGTTCGGTCACCAGTGCCGGGACCGGACAGGTCGCCTCGCTGGCGCTGAATCRGGCCAACAACCTGCTCGGCGTCTCATCGCCGGCCGCCATCCAGGGCACCATGTACGCGGACTGGATCGTGCCGGCGGTTCCGCCCAACACCGTCACGGGCCTGCGCACGCAGGTGTTCATGCCGCTCGACGAGAACAGCATGGCCTACTACGCCGAGGTGACCAGCAAGCCGACCGACCCGAGGAATTGGACGTTCGTCGTGCAGGGGATGTGTCGGAAGGGGTAGCCGTAGAGCATTATGCCGGTGGACTTGCCATGAACTGGCCTGGCCATCGGCTGGGATGGCTTTTGGCGTTGGCTTTTTCCAGATTGGCTGCCGTGCGCCCAACGCACGGCGGCCAATTGTGCATTTCCGGGTTGAGCGATTGGCGCGCTGCTGATCAATAACTCTGGCGCCCTCCCAGAGTTGGGCCACCGCGCCAACGAAAGCATGGGTCTCGCAGTTTCGATGACACCACGGCGTCCCTCAGCAGATCCGCCGGACTCCCCCTAAAGACTGGGTTTCGACATGGCCTCAGAGCGTCCAGGCAGCATTGCTTGGAAGCACGATGCGCGCGGCGAGCGGCGTCGGTTGCGCATGCACGTCGCTCGGGACGTCTGTCACACAAATCGATCCATATCGATAAGGTTTGTTATCGATACAGCAGCATGTTGTGGGGCAGGACATCGATTCGCTGAAACACCTGACTTGGTGTCTCGGGTCCACATTTGGGTCTTGTTGGGACGAAAATGAATGCTCGCCCGGCATCTGGCTGAAGGGTGTGCCGCGTCAGCAGCGCTCATCTCGTCAAGAGCTGCTGACCCTCGGGCGATTTCGTTGTGGGGCGGATTTCCTGCCGAACTCCCAATTTAAAATGCCTATTGCAGTGTTTTTGTCGTTGGGTAGGGCCGCAGGTCAGATGCCTCCAAAAATTGACTGCTTCAGACTGGACCATCGTCAGCCGGCCGCCTTGCCGTCACCGCATGACAAGTTGCGGCATTTGAATATATTGCTTCGTGTTGCAACTCCAGCGGAGCGCTGAGTAGCCAGCAATAAGCCGGTGCCCAACCCATCGTGGGTCAATCAACGGAAAAAGATTGGGTCTGTTGGCGAGTAGCAGTCGTCCCATCAACTCCCGCCATTCGACCGCCGTAATGAGTGTTACTCCATAGCCATGGAATGAGCGACCGCTGTCAAACCACAGCACACAGTCAGATATCTTGTGGCCGAGGTACTCGTTCAGTTTGGCCAGTTGGGCACGACTTTGGGTCGCAAAATCGACCATTGGAATGTGAAAGGTCTCTCCATCGAGGACGATGCTGGAATGCAAGGCCAGTTCCATACCTGCTGGCAGCCCGTCAAGGGTAGACTGCACCCAAGGGCGCGTTACCTCGGCTATCGCAACGTTGAATGTGCGGCGCTTATCCTCGAGACTCTGCGGCTCGTATTCGTACACGCCGAAGGTGCAGAGCGCCGAGTCTCCATACTGCTGTCTCAAGCGTTCCAGCACCACCAGTGGATGCGTGTCAAAATTCATCGCTGTCCGTCGCCTACGCGGATTCCCGACAGCAACTGGAAGGTCTTCAGTGCGAAGCTGTCAGTCATGCCACAAATATAGTCCAAAATCAGATGTGCCCGGGCGTGCCATTCCTCAATAGCGCCGTGGTTCCGCGATACGGAAACACGATAGGCGCGCAGCGCGGCATCAGGCAACATATGTGCGAGCCGCATTTCCAGATCGAAGTGATGTTCCTTGCAGTACGCCACGTCATCCTCAAGTATGGGCCACGCATCTTTGGCAGGTAGCTGCAGGATGCGTGCGAAATTCTCGAGGAGCCCATAGACCACTGCATTCCCGGCGAGTTCGACATGCTCTGCCTCCGGGGAAGTGTAGACGTGCCGCGCGACACTCTTTCGAATCGCGGAGAATACGCGCTCAAGGACGCTTTTAGGCTCTATGAGCTCAACGTGTTCTCCGGCACAGATTGCGTCATGATGGTCGACGAACCGTCTTGCGACATGGCGGACGGCCTCGTTGAAGATGCGGGTCCGGACTTGGACAAATTTCGACGTGCGCGCATCCTCCTTAGCGCTGAGGAGGTCTTGCAACTCCGTCCTCTGTTGCTCCGGTAACCCCTCGTCAGCGGCTTTGGCTTCGACTTCGGATATGAATCTATCAAAGGTAATGAGTCGCTTTTCGATGCCATCTTCTATGTCGCTGAGGCAGTACGCGATATCGTCCGCCGCTTCCATCAGCGCCGCGATGGGAAAACGCTGCCGTTCTCCAAGTGCGAATGACGTGCGAATTTTGGCCACAACGTCCGCTTCCGTATTGAAGTAGCCCGGTTTTTTGCAGACTCTGGGTTTGTCGGTGACATCCTGCGGCAGCGGCACATATTTCAGATAGCTGGCTAGCTGGCTGTACGTGAGGTTCAAGCCGGTCGTGCCATCCTCTCCTTGTAGCCTTGTTACGATTCGGAAGCCCTGCGCATTGCCATCGAATCGGAGGAAATCCTGGTACGGTCCGTCAAGGTAGGTAGTGTCGCTTGACTCACCGACGGCAGCTTCGAAGGCCCCTTGGCCAGCCGTCTTGAACCATGTACGAATGGCTGCTTCGCCGAAGTGTCCAAAGGGCGGGTTGCCGATGTCGTGTAAGAGGCAGGCGTTTTCCACCAGAGTTATGAATGCGGATTGACGGTCAGAAAGGCCAAGCTCGCCAAGCTTGTTGGCTTCCTCAAATCGGGAAAGCACTTCTTGCGCGACGTAGCGTCCAACGTGAGCAACCTCCAGTGAATGCGTCAGCCGGCTACGCACCGCTGCATTTCCTTCGAGGGGGAACACCTGGGCCTTGTTCTGCAGTCGGCGAAAGGGGCTCGAGAAAATGATTCTCCCACGGTCACTTTCTATCGCTTGGTTGACGTCCGCGAATGTTCGGGTACTTTGTTCTGCCCGTTCTTGGGTAATCCAGCCAGAGTATTGCATTGTTGTCCCGTTGTTTCTGCTTTGATTCGCCATTATATCGAGCGCGAGGCCTCGGCGTGTTCAGTTGGTAAGAAGGGGGGAAGGCACCAAGCGGCCCTCGACCGATGTGCGACACTCCAAGGTAAAACTCTGCCGGGGCATAGTCGCAATGGCCAAGGGTTGCTTTCTCAGGAGACAATAGTAAGACGCTAGATTCCGGTTTGGCGAGGTCCAAAATGCCGTCGACAAAACTGCACCATCAATGTTGCGATTCTCTGCGAGGCCTTCTCTACCCAGACTTTAGATACCGCTCGGCGGCGGCAGAGATGATTTTTGCGTTGGTCGTAACAGCAGGAATCCAGAATGGGGCGCCGTCCCTACCGGCAAGTTTCTCGGTGACATCACGATTCACGACGCGCGGACTGACATAGAGGAAAAGGTATCTGCGAATTACGCGCCCCCCATTCGGAGGGAGCACAGCGATAAGCATGCGAGCTACCATGGGAATCAATTGACCATCATCGTTGCATCTATGCCAGCAGTGAAACGTTTATTTCATTTCAGGTGAACAGGTAAAACACTCAGGAATACCGATCGATTTTTCGCGTGGGGGAAGTTTCGTTAAACGGAAACGTGGCCCGTGGGCAGTGCTAGGGATGCAACAAGCAGGCAAACACATAAGAAGAACTCAACT
This sequence comes from Cupriavidus sp. KB_39, assembly GCF_052114485.1. Classification (NCBI taxonomy): domain Bacteria; kingdom Pseudomonadati; phylum Pseudomonadota; class Betaproteobacteria; order Burkholderiales; family Burkholderiaceae; genus Cupriavidus; species Cupriavidus sp. KB_39. The sequence goes on along the minus strand of NZ_JBFREV010000019.1, from coordinate 58,415 downwards.
ATCGGCTTGCGTGAACTTTGCTCCGGCCCCAGCAGCCGAAGATCAAGGGAAGAGGCGGGCGGAGTGGTCTTGAGTGGAGGAAAAGCATGGAGTGGTCAAAACTTTTATCAGTTAAGCGCCTGGGGAGAGAGCCGGAAGCTGCAGGCAGCGAGCCGCTGCCACGAACAGAGTTCACAAGGGATTACGATCGAATCATCTTCTCCTCTGCCTTTCGCCGGCTTCAGGACAAGACCCAAGTTTTTCCGCTTGCCAAGAGCGACTACATTCGAACGAGGCTGACGCACAGTCTCGAGGTTGCCAGCGTCGGTCGATCGCTTGGCATGATGGTCACGGAAACAATCCTCGAACGCGACAAGCCTTTGGCAGGTTCCGTAGTGGCCCAAGACGTGGGAAGCGTAGTCGCCGTTGCCTGCCTTGCGCATGATATTGGCAATCCACCGTTTGGGCACTCAGGTGAAGATGCGATCCAGGAATGGTTTGAGACGGGGCGTGAAGGGGCCAACTATGCAAGCCGATTGCTGCCCGGGTCTCAGCTTCGCGATCTCCTGAAGTTCGAAGGTAACGCGCAGGGCTTTCGTACGGTGGCGACCCTGCAGTTTCCCGACCAGAAAGGCGGAATGCAGTTGACGAGCGCAGTATTGGGCGCGTTTACGAAGTATCCGCGTGAGTCCGAAGTGGAAGACAGCCAAGCTCAAGGCAAATCCGGTGCGAAGTTCGGGTTCATGCAATCCGAGAAGCCGCTGTTCGAGGAGCTTGCGGGTGAGCTAGGCCTCATCAGGAAACGCGGTGACGGGCTCGCTTGGCATAGGCACCCCCTGGCATTCCTTGTCGAGGCCGCGGACGATATCTGCTATCACATCATGGATATCGAAGATGGTTTCCGCGCGGGGGTGGTTAGTTTCGAGGAACTCCGCGATCTCCATCGGCCTTGGTTGAATGACAGAAGCCTTGAACGCGCCGACCGGTTGGGGGACGACGAACGCAGGGCCGAGTACTTCCGGGCCGTGACGGTGAACGCGCTGATCCACGCGACGGTTGCGGTGTTCAATCAGCACTATGACGGGTTGATGAACGGTGCGTTTGACGAAGAACTCACCAAGCAAATCGAATACGCCGGCCATTTCCAGCGGTTCAAGGACGTAGCGGTTCGTCAGGTGTATTGTGCCAAGCCGGTCGTCGAGGTGGAAGCGTGCGGCTTCGAGGTCATCAGCGGGCTTCTGTCGGCATTTGTGGGCGCGGTTGAAAACAAGGCGAAAAATCCGAAGAAGCCGCCTTCACGGGCCCGCACGCTGCTCAGTCTGATGCCAGGAGGCAATGCGCCATTTGACACGATGTCGGAGTATGAGCGTCTGATTCGCGTGACCGATTTCGTCTCCGGTATGACGGATTCGTACGCTGTCGACCTTTATCAGCGTATCCGAGGCATATCCCTTCCCTGAGCACGGCGGGCCTCCGACGAGCTTGTGTTTCGGCGGCTGTGGTCCGCCGGTGTGACATTGAGGCACAGCATGCAAAAGAAAAATGGGTCGTACTTGTTCTCCGCGTCAGACATCGTATCCTTTCTCGAATGCGAACACAGCACGACACTTGGCCTTCAGAATCTCGAGACACCTCTCGAAAAGGCGCCCGAAGATCCGCAGTTGAAGTTGATTCAGGACAAGGGGCTCGCGCACGAGAAGGCCTATTTTGAGAAACTCATCCAGGGCCGGTCGTGGGTTGATGTCAACGCGGAGGGTGATTCGGTGGAAGCGCGGGTGACCGCGACCCGCAAAGCCATGCAAGAGGGCGTGGACGTTATCTTTCAGGCCGCATTTTTGTATGGTCAGTACCTGGGCTACGCAGACTTTCTCGTGAGGGTCGATTCGCCTTCGCAGCTTGGCGCGTACAGCTATGAAGTTCAGGATACGAAGCTAGCCCGTTCCGCTCGCGGGAAATTCATCATCCAGCTCTGCTTCTATTCCTGGCTCCTAAGCCGAGAACAGGGAACTATGCCGCAGTCGATGCAGGTAGTCCTCGGCAGCGGGCATGTGGCCACTTTTCGTGTGGCTGACTATTTCATGTATTTTCGGGATGTGCTGGCTCGCTTCGAGCGCCGCATCGCGGAGGGTGAAGCGGTCAATACGTATCCGGATCCGTGCGACAAATGCTCGCAGTGTGAGTGGATTAATCTGTGCGATGGTAGGCGGTCCGATGATGACCATCTGTCGTACGTCGCCAATATCTCGAAGGCACAAATCAAGAAGCTCTCGGAGAGTGGCGTTACTACGCTCGCCGAACTCGCCGTGATGCCGGCACAAGTGTCGATCCCCAAGCTGGCACCAAAGACGCTCGAGCGCTTGCGAGCGCAGGCAGCACTTCAACTCAAGGCGCGCAACGAGGGTGGCATACACCTCGAATTGCTTCCCAAGGTAGACCAGGGACTGCGTGGCTTTGAGCGGTTACCGATGCCGAGTGCAGGGGACATGTACTTCGACATGGAAGGCGATCCATTGGAGGAAGGCGGTCTCGAGTATCTGTTCGGGCTGTATATCGTCGATGATGGGGTCGAAGAATTTGTTCCATTCTGGGCGCATACACGAGCGGAGGAAAGGCTGGCGTTCGAGCGGTTCATCGATTTCGTCTACGAACGGCTGCGGAAGTACCCTGACGCACACATCTATCACTACGCAGCTTATGAGGCGACGGCCCTGAAGAAGCTGATGTCGATGCATGGCACCCGCGAAGCCGAGGTCGATGGTCTGCTGCGAAGGGGCAAGCTCGTCGATCTCTACAAGGTTGTGCGCGAAGCGTTGCTGATCTCCGAACCCAGCTACTCTATCAAGTACGTGGAGAAGTTCTATCTGGGCCAGCGGGTAGGTGACGTGACGAATGCTGGCGCCAGTATTCTCTACTATGAAAAATGGAAGGAGACAAAGGACCCCAGACTGCTCCAGGAGATCGCCGACTACAACCGCGATGACGTCCTGTCTACCTTTAAGTTGCATCAATGGCTTTGCCAGCTGCGACCCGAGGCAATGCCTTGGGCCATCTTGGCGGCGTCTGCTAGTGGTGCAGCATCCCCAACTGTGGAAGTCGGCGAGAAGAAGCCCATCGAGGTCCGGCTCGAGGAGTTTGAGCGGACGATGTGTGACGGGATACCTGAGCGCGAGGACGAGAGAACTGAGCAGGATCAGCATCGATTGGTGGCGTATCAGCTTCTTGACTACCACCGACGCGAGCAGAAGCCGGAGTGGTGGGCCTACTTCGATCGCATGGACATGACCGAGGCAGAGATGATCGAGGATGTCGAATGCATCGGGGGTGCAACACTGGACCGGACCGTCGAGCGTGAGAAGGTCAAGGCTTCCTACCGGTACACCTATCGCTTTCCGCCGCAAGAGACGAAACTGCGCGGACCCAAAGCGATGGATTTGCGGTCTTCAAGGAGCTTGTCAAACGTTCAGGTGCTACACGGAGAAGGGCGCCTCACCTTTACCCTTGGAGCGAAGAGCGAGGCGCCGGATGTCCTGGCGTTGGGGCCGGACCGGCCGGTGGGCTATGACGTCATTGTCGATGCTGTATTTCGCTACGCTGCGTCGCTGGGGGACGCGCAGGCAAACGCGGCGAGTCGCTTTCCCGCAATTGACGATCTTCTGCGGCGCCGTCTGCCCCGGATCCACAACATTCCGGAAGGCAGGGCGCTCATCGACGAGGCAGCCCCCCTCCTGCCGCAGGTGGTCGAGGCTGTGTTGGGCATGCAAGAGACCACATTGTTTCTTCAAGGTCCTCCAGGCGCGGGGAAAACCTACACCGGCTCCCGGGTCATCCTTGCGCTCCTACAGGCCGGCAAGCGCGTGGGCGTCTCCTCCAACAGCCACCATGCGATCAACAACCTGCTACGGGCGGTAGAGGTGGCGGCCGCGGAGCAGAGCTTCGTGTTCTCCGGTGTCAAGAAGTCCTCGAAAGACCAGGAGGATGGCTGGATAAAAGGCGAACTGATCAGGGACGTTTTCGAGAATGAGGAGGTATCAGGCAGCGGTGCACAACTGCTTGCCGGCACCGCCTGGCTATTCTCGCGCGAGGAGCTGGAAGGCGAACTTGACTATCTGTTTGTCGATGAGGCTGGCCAGGTGTCGCTAGGCAACGTGGTGGGCATGGGTATTTCGGCCCGCAACATTGTCCTGTTGGGCGATCAGATGCAGTTGGGACAGCCGACAAAGGGCGTGCATCCGGGCAACTCAGGCCAGTCGGTACTGGAGTACCTTTTGGATGGGTTGTCGACCATTCCGGCGGCGCAAGGCATTTTCCTGAACACCACCTATCGCATGCATCCCGATGTGTGCGAGTTCATCTCCGAAGCCATTTACGACGGCCGACTGACTTCGCACGAGAAGACGGCGCGCCAAGGTCTGGTCCTCAATGAGGCAGCGCACTCGGCCCTTGCGCCTTCGGGCATCAGGTTCGTCCCGGTCATCCACGACGGCAACGCGCAGGAAAGTCAGGAAGAAGCCGATGTGATCCGGGACCTGTATGCAAGTTTGCTCGAGCAGGAGTTCCTGGATGGCGAGGGGAATCGGTGCCGATTTACGCCAGGTGACATTCTTGTGGTGGCCCCCTACAACATGCAGGTCAATCTCCTGCGGAAATGTCTGCCGGCTGGCGCCAGGATCGGCACAGTTGACAAGTTTCAGGGGCAGGAAGCGCAGGTTGTCATCATCTCCATGGCAACGTCCAACGCAGACTATCTGCCGCGCAACATCGAGTTCCTGTTTAGCAAGAATCGTCTGAACGTTGCCCCGTCAAGGGCGAAGTCCCTAGCGTTGCTGGTGGCCTCGCCCGAGTTGACGTCGATTCGCTGCAAGACGCCGGAGCAAATGACCTTGGTGAACACGCTGTGCTGGGTGGGGCAGACGTCGGTACAGCAGGCGCAGCGTTGACTGCGCTGGCGCGCTGCGGGAGCTGACTTCAATCGCTCTCGGCCCCGCCCCAGGGATAGTTGTCGATAAATGTTGCGATCCCAATCTTTGCGAATGGGATCGCGCAGCTCACCCGCGGTCATTTCAGGGGTTCTTTTCGGACTCCTTTGAACGGGTCACCGTCCTTTTTCTGATCCATGAACCGGCCGGTATCCGAATCGCGCTTCGTCCAGTTCTGGGTGACAGGATTGTAGACTTGCGACCGGTCACGTACCGCGCCACGTCGAGCGTTGTCGCCAATAGGGGGGTTCTTAGCCATTTCGTAACTCGCTGATTTAGACGTTGAAGCTATGGGTCCACTGGGGCAGACCGGCACGGGACAGGTAATCGACCAGATTGGGGCTGCCAAAGAACTGCAGCCGGCCGTTGGCCGTGAAGGCAAGTGCTGATTGGTCGACTTGCAGATTCGATGCCCGCGCTTGAGCCGTCAGTTGAGCCAACAATTGGCTATTGTCCGACGACGAGCCAGAGCTTGATCTTGCGTCGAATACGGCAAAATTGATCCAGCCGCCGCTGCGTGCGCGCTCCCGAAGGTGCGCAAAATTCACTCTCATGAGATTTCTCCTTGCCGGAACCCATTGCCGGCATGGAGCAATTCTGCAGAGAGCACTAGCTCAAATAGTGACCTAGTGATCGGTCGGTGGGCGATTCTTCTCTGCTGCGGCGCACAATGCAGCGTGGAGGTGCTCGCGAAGCTCCGGTGGGTCGAGCACTTCCACTTCCGGGCAATGGCGCAGCAGGTCCATTACGAGCTCCTGATCGTTCGAGTAGGGTACTTCCAGGATGTAGTCGCCGTCGCTGGTCGTGACACTTGTTTGATCTGGGTGCCAGCGTTCGGCCGCCACCCATTGTGCTCGCTTGGCAGTAAATTTGATGCGGGCGCGGTGCTTCGCGGGACCCGCGAAGATGCCGTACCCACTCTCGAAGTGCGCGCGCAGGTCTTCCCGGGAAACCCGTTCAGCCGCGGTGGGCAGCACGGTTATCTCCCTGATTGCTTCCAGCGCAAAGGTTCGAAGTGCATTTCTTTGGTGGCACCATACGTCAAGGAGCCAGTTTTCACGGTAATGGACCATCTGCTGCGGCGAGGCCACTCGTTCGGTGAGCTCCTGCTTGTCCCGATTCCAGTAAGTGAGCGCCACACGCTTGCCCTCTAGAACTGCGCAGGCCACGCGGCGGAAGTGCTCCGGCTCGATGGCGCGAGGGGCAAAGTGGATGAGTTTTATCCGTTCCTCGATGTGAGGAGACGCGGCTGCGCCTTGGGCTAGCATTGCGCGCAAGCGGTTTCGCAACGGTGCAACGTCCTCATCGAGCAGGCCCGGCTGAATCCCCTCCAGCAGGTGCAGCATCGTGAGAAGGGCGAGGATTTCGGCAGAACTGAACCAGATGCCCGGTAGCTCGAACCGGCCGCCCTCGGCCAAGTCATCGCGAATGACGTAGCCACGTCCACGTTCGGTGGCACTCCATTCGATATGGCAACCGAATCGGTTCTTCAGGAACTCGATATCCCGTTTGACGGATGCCACAGAAATCTCAAGCTCCTTCGTTAGCGTGGCCATCGGTACGGGACCGCGCTTGCGCAGAAGTTGGATGATCTTGCCGAACCGCTCAATCGAGATCTTCGCCGCGCGGCGCTTGGGCTCTGAGGAGCCGCTAGCCCGTTGACTTTGTTTGCCCGTAGGTTTGGCTTCGCGCTTTGGCATGGTAGCGTGGAGTATCTCGCATTGACGGGCGTATCTGATGCAACGGGGATCGCCAGCACCCTTGTTCCTAAGCAATGCTCATATGAGAAGAAACAGTTGCTTTCGGGCAATCTGGACTAGAGGCGACGTCGGAAAGTAAGCCAGCATCCCCGAAGTGGCTCAAACGTTTTTTCGGTAACGCATCACTGCGCTGTGCGTCCACTAGCTTTTCCTGTTCTTGCATCTGCATGCTATTCGGTGACCGATCCTACCGCAGTTGAGCAACGAAGAGCTGGTGTGCGGCAGGATCGTCGCTGACCTCCGGGTCAAATTTCGCTTTGACGTAGAAGAGCATCGCCTGTCTCAGGTTCAGCGTCGTTTCCATGCTCTTCGGCGGCAGGTCGTATTCCGCCGCGATCGCTTGCCGCTTCTCTTCTTCGAGGCCAGGGTTGGGCGTCACGAGCACCTCGACGAAGGTATTCCAATCGTGGTCACGTTCAGGATCAACGTCAGATTGCTTGATATGCCGGGTGGAGAGAATCCGGCCCAGCACGAAATCCCGAAATTCGCTCCGTGTGTGGCAAAACGCGCGCACGTGCCAGCGTTCGCCATCGGACGCGAAAGCGTGCGGGGAAAGCCACCGCCATGTCGGCTTCGCCCCCGTCATCGACTGGTATTGCACTTCGATCTTTTGCCGTTCGCGTACGGCTGCCACGATCGCTTGTAGCACTTGCGGCGTAGCGCGACGTTTCGGTAGCGGCCAGTTCGCGACGGGGACGAGCTGCGATGGGACGCCCGCGAATTCGTCCAGCGTCGTCGGCTCGATCAGTCTTGGCATGAACCCGGGCAGCGGGAGATAGCGCCTGCGCGATTTGTTGTACTCCATGTTGTTCGGGTACCGCTCCATGTAGGTGCGGAAATCCTTCGCAGCCTGTATCGGGTTGATTCCGAATGCATCAATCAGGTCAGCTCGCTGCAACTCTCCTCGCCAGAATAGGCAGCGTTCAATATGCATCAACCGCTGAATGACTGTGAGCGGCAGATCATTGGGGCGGTTCGCGGAACCTGTTTGATCGGTGTTCTGAGGCACGGGGCTGGTCCTACCCCAGAATCCCCGAGGCGCGGGTGGCGTGACGCGTCCCACAGGCACGGAGCCGATGCTGTGGATTTGTCCAGTATTGACAAATGCTAACACCAACCATTACCTTACGCTATAGGTAGTATAAAGCTACATATAGCACAAAGCGACATACATGCGCCAAGCGCGCGGCTACGGAGGTTTCAGGTTGAGCGATCAAGTGAATTTGCACGGCGATCCATCGGGTTCACGTTTCGCACTGCAGCGCGTGATTCTGATCGACTCGTACACCGAGGGGCGAATCACCGAATTGCCGCTTGCCGGCGGCACCGCGATCACGGGGCGGAATGGTCGAGGGAAGACATCCCTGCTGCGTCTCATCCCAGCGTTCTATGGAGAGCGTCCCGATCGGATCGTAAAGCCAGTCAGCAACCAGAAGAATTTTGCGCGCTACTACTTGCCCAGATCCACGTCGTATATCGTCTATGAATATCGGCGTGATGACATCGTGTGCTGCGCCATCCTGTGCGCGGATCAGTCCGGCGATGGCGTCGAGTACCGCTTCGCGCGGAGTGTGTACCAGCGGGAATGGTTCGTGCACGACGACGAAACCACCCTCGTCGCGAGCTCGAACCTCCTTGAACGGCTAAAGTTGCGGGGCGTAATCTGTACGCGGAAAATGCCGCTTGACCAGTATCGGGCGATCATCCAGGGAAAGCGTGCGCATGGCTCCGACCTGAAGCAACATCGCCGGGACATCCTGGAATACGCCTTCTGCCCCAGCAGTCAGCCCCTCCCGCATATCGAGCGCATCGTGTTCGGCATGTTTATGCGCAAGACCAACTTCGCGGACTTGCAACGCATGATCGTGGCCACCGTAACCGATGCCGGTGGGCAGATTTCGCTTGGCGCGGAGCGCAAGAAGATCGAGAGCTGGCCGGATGCCTTCGAGAGCTATACGGCAGTCATGGCCGAGGCGCATCGCATGGAGGCGGTGCAAAAGGCCTACGACGCAGTGCTCGCAGCTGAACAGGAACTTCGGAACATCCATGCGAGGTTCCTGTCGTTGGACCGATCCCTCGAAGATGATCAAGTAATGAAGCGGCGCGAGCACGAAGCGGCCAAGCAGGATCTGGAAAAGGCCGAGCAGGAGCATAGTGCGGCCCTTCGAATTATTCTCGATAAACTCGACCAAACCGAACGTAACCTTGATGCGATTTCTGGGAAGCTCAATCAACTGAGTCAGAAGCACGCGTCCTATCAGAACCAAGGGGTGGCGGCGAAGGCTACCCTTCTCGATCGTGAAGAGGAGATCGCTCAAGCCAGGCAGCACCTTGAATCACGCAAGGCTGCACTGCTGAGCGCGCAAACGAACATCGAGGACGAGTACCGAAAAATTCTGGACACCTTGCGCCTCGAATACACCGAGCGACTCCCTAATTTTGAACGACAACGCTCCGAAGCCAGGGAAGCGCATCAGGCGCGGGTAGACGCACTCTCCGCGGATTTCGATCAGCAAGAGTGCGAAGTACGGCAGGCATCCGCCTCCAGCGAGAAGGGGTTGCAGGAAGCTGCCAGTCTCGCCAGCGAGGCAGTAGGCAAGTCCAAGGCGCAGTTTACCAATCCGCAACCCGACTTGGCGCTCGTTGAGATCGCGGAGCAGCAGGAGGCGAAGGTGGATGATGCCCGCGCGAAGCACCAGGGCGCCATCGAGCACGAAGGCGAAGCACAAAAGACGTATGAGGCGGCCCGAAACTCCTTTGCACACACTGAGAATGCCCTGCGCGTATCGCAGGCTGAATCCCAAAAGCTTGACCAGGCCCTCAAGTCCTTGCTCATGCATGCTTCGCCAGACGAGAACAGTGTGCTCCACGTCTTGCGTAGCCAGCGTCCGGAGTGGACGCAGGACATCGCAAAGGTTCTGCGAGACGACATCCTGAACCGCACCGATCTTTCGCCGATCGTCGGTGCGATTCAGGACAGCGTTTATGGCCTCCAGTTGGACCTTGAGCTGTTGGATACGCCTCTCGTGGCCGACGAATCCGCACTGCAGCGTGAGATCGACGCTGCCCGTGAGACCATGCAGAGGCAAAAAGATCGCGTCTCGCAACAGGAAGCGATCCTCGCTCAGCGCAGCGCTGATCGGGCCGCGGCCGAAGACATGAAAGGTCTGAAGTCTAGTGAAGCCGCGATCGCAAAATCGGCACTATTGTCGGCTGAGAAACAGCTAAAGACAGCACGTGCCGATGTTCAGCGCAGCCGGGAGGCCGCGAAAGAACAGGCGCGAGATGCTCATGACAAAGCAGCGCGCCATCTGGACGAGGCTACGCAGCGCCTGTCGCAGCATCGCGTCCGCCTTGAACAGGATGTGGCGTCGCTACGGGCACGACAGCAGCAACGTAGGGACGAAAGCGGGCGAACGCTTGAGCAACTACTTGTCGACATTCATGGAAAAGAGGCGGCAGCCACGAAACGCTTCGAAGACGCCTGCGCCCAGGTCAATACCGACCGAACAGCGAAGTTGAAGGAACGCGGTATCGACACGAGTGCATTGACGGAACTCGAGCAACAGATCGACGCGGCGGCAAAGGAGATGAAAATCATCAACCAGTCGCGAAACCTGATTCTGGAATGGCGTCTCTGGCTGAGCGGGGAATGGAGCCAAAAATCCGCCCATGAGGAAGCGCTCACGAAGGTGCAGTCAGAGAAGTCGGTCCTTGAAGAGGCCAAGGTCGCTTCTGTCAAGGCATGGCACGACGACAAGAGCCGGCGCTCACGGGTGATTAGTGATCTCGCGCAAAAGCTGGCCGAACTCGACACGCAGCGTAGTCGGGTGGCGAGCCATCGAAAAGCACTTGACCCCTACCCGGTCAATCAGAATGTGCTGCTGGACTACGACGCGGCATGGACGCTCATCGCGCTCGTTGGGCAAACGAGCGATCAGATTCGAGCCGTCAAGATGCACGAAGATCGGCTTCGTCAGGAGATCGACACCCTCAAACGGGTGTTCATCGCAAGTCGGAACTCTCCGGCCGATCAATACTATGATACCCAACGTCAGATGATAGGACCGGACCGTTCCGAGCGGCCTCGGGAGTGGGTGCCGGCATTCAAGGCATGGTTTTCGAGCGAACATGAGCACTACCGGAACCTGCTCCGCGTCGACGCCAGAACGATCGCCGAGGCGGTGGGGGACTTCCGTGATCGCATGGACACCTTTCACCGGAAGGTTCAGCAATTCAATCGCGAACTGCAAGAGAGCCTCAATTCCAATCAGGGCTTTGAGAGCATCGGCAGCCTCAGTATCGAGATCGTGTCGTCCATTCGCGAGCTCGAATACTGGAGCACGATCGAAAAGGTCGCCGAGTCGCGGCGTGAATGGATGGCTGGGGATCTAGCCGATTTGCCGCCGCCCGACTTTGCCGCCGCGCTCCGCGAACTGCTGAATCACTGGCAGTTGAAAGAGGGGATTCTGGCTGAACTGACCAACCTCGTGCGCATCCAGGGAGACGTCGTCGAGAATGGGAACCGACGCCCGTTCAAAAAGGCCGAGGATCTGGAAACGATCTCCTCGAATGGTCTTTCCTATATCGTCATGGTTCTCATCTTCGTTGGCTTCATCAACCGTGTGCGGAGCAAGGCTCCCGTCAACGTAGTGTGGGCGCTTGATGAGATCAAGGATCTCGATATCGGTAACGTCGAATTGCTGATGGATATCCTGACGAAGAACAATATCACGCTGGTGTCGGCCTGCCCCGACCCCGATCCGGATGTGCTGGCACTCTTTCGAAACCGACGATCGATTCGAGCCGACCGGTGCATCTACGATCCGTCCGATGTGACACGTGCCGATGCACGACTGATCGCCGACGAGATTGGGGAGGTTGACAATGTTTGAGCAAGCCATGTCGCTACTGCTCTCCGGCGAGTTCGTCTGTGAGGTGCGGTACCCGGAGGCCTACCGTTTCCTCGCGGTGGAATCCAACCAGAAGGATGCAAACTCTTACCTGATCCGAATCGGTAGAACACTGGCCGCGACCGAGCAGGGCGGCGCGTGGTACGGGGCCTACGATCGCATTGACCAGGACGAGAGGCGCGCCATCAAAGAAGAATTTGCGCGAATCAAGCAGCAGATTCGCTTTCTCGTAGATTTCTTCGTGAAGTCCATGAGAGCCACCGGGCGCGAGGTGTTCTATTCGAGGGGCGACAAGATCGAAGCGCATGCACTGATGGCCGCCATCGATGGAAATCCCGGATTGCGCGCTGAATTTCAGGCGCTGGGTAACGTGGGGCGAGGTGTAGCGACGGACGGCAAGATGAAGGGCAGTCTCGACCGGAAACTTCGCATGCTGGTTGACGAGGGCTATCTTATCGTCGCAAATGCCGAGCGAGAGATCTATCAGGTCACGGGGAAAATCGAGTACTTGACCGAAATTGTTCAATTCCTGATGACGGCGGACAACATTGCCGACGATATCGAAGAGGACCAGAACACTTCGGCGCAATTATTCTAGTCACCATGGCTGATAAATCCGACCTCGTCATCAACCACCTGAGCGAACTCTACAAGTACAGGGAACTGGTTGCGGCTGCCTACCATCATGGTTCTGTCAATGCGTCCGACGATCCGGAGGGCGGGCGCGGCCTGTACAAGCTGAATCAAGCGCGCATCCTGGTGCCATATCGGGAAGGCACCTACCGCCTCGCAACCTCGTTGGCAAAGCATCTGGACGAAATCCTGCAAATTGAGCGACTCTACTCAGCCGTCGGTGCCGATGTGGCCGATGTGGCCAAGCGCCTGCCCGAGATTGCCAGCCTTGTTGCGGACGCTGCGTTCGACGGTCGTACTGACGACGCGGATCGCTATATTGACGAGTTTGACCGCGCGGTATTCGAGTTGGCGGACGGCGTCATTGGCGCACTACAATTTCTGCGGATACTGGCAGATAACCGCTTCGCGAACGTGAACACCTACGCCGAAAAGCGTCGCCAGAACGAGTTCTATCTGGAGCGGGTCGAGCGGATCAGTCAGGCATTGGGGGCAATTCAGTCGAACGACATGATCCAATCGCTTGAATCAACGCCTGAGGGTGAGCGACTCCTGGAATCGTATCGTTCGCAGATCGCGAACCATCTTTCCGAGTGGCGGGCTCAGCTGCTCGACATTACGGCGATCCTGCGCGAATACCTCTTCCGGACGCGCCAGATTGAATTGATCGCACGACGTATGCGGGCCTTTGAGCTTTTCTTGAAGCGAACGCCGTACTACGTGCCTGCGGATCTCGATGCCACCACGGACACGCCGCAATGGGTACGACGGGCCACGGGCTTCTCGCTGGTCGCACACCCGTGCGTACAGGATGCGTCTCAGGACGAGATTCTTCTCGACATCGCGAGAACCATTCCGGCCGTCAAGCCCCCAAGCACCAACCTGCCCCGGCTCGGGACCTTGTTGCCGGATGCACCGGTCTTGCCCGACGAACTCGAGGCAAAAACAAAACCGTGGCAGGAAGCCATGTCGACCTTGCTCGGAGCCGTGGACGCGACGCCGATTTCGGCTCTGACTTGGAAAGCGGGATGCCCCGAGATCGCCTCGCTCGACGACGACATTTGGTTGCTGTGCCTGTTGCACGAAGAGGCGCTACGTCGCAAGCGCAGCGCAGATGTGCGCTTCGAGGCCGTCACGGTGTCGGCAGATCGCCTGTCCGGCATGATCCGGATCACCGATATCATGATCTCGAAGGCGCCACAATGATCGACAAGGGCCTTGCGCTAAGCCTGCTCAGGGTAGTCCAAAGCTCGGCCGAGCGCGTCGAGTTCGGTGCGTCTGCCACCCTTCGGAAGTTCGTTACAGATAGCGGCATCGGCTTAGTGCAGGGTGAGAAAGTTTTCTTCAATGAGGGCCACAAGGAACGCATCCGGGCATGGCTTAACGCCGACAACATTGACCCCGATACACCAGTGGATGCCTGGTCAAGGCTTGGTCGCGCCGAAGCCTTGGACATCGGCCCGAATGAGAAGTGGGCAGGCGAAGCGGTACGCGCACAGCGGATCGCGATCAAGGCGCTTAAGGGAAGGCCGTTACTTGTCGATAGCCAACGCATCTATCTGCCGCCACTTGCGAACATGGAGTGGAGTTGCACGGACGCGCTTCAGTATCTTCGCCACGATGCTGTCATCGTCGTAGAGAACTGGGAGGCGTTTGAGCGAATCGACGACCTGAAAGTGGACCTGAGCCACGTTTCGACGAACCCGCTGATCTTATGGCGAGGTGGCGGAGCCGGATCGTCAGTAGGTACGGCAATGCGATTCGTGGAGGCATATGGCCGCCCCGTGTGGTCTGCGCCCGACTACGATCCAGAGGGACTGGCAATCGCGTCGCGTTTGCCTCATCTCGTAGGCGTCCTCGCACCGCAGGACAACGTACTGCGGAGACTTCTGGCGGAATCGAAGTTGCATAGTCGCTACAGCCAGCAGCTGCCTGGTGCTCTGGCGTCGCTGGAACAAGCAACGCATCCTGATGTGAAACGGCTGTGGGCGCTTGTCCGCGCAAGTGCCAACGCGCTTCCGCAGGAACGCTTGTGCCCAAAGCCGTAACGTGTCCGGCCGTCCTTGCATGCAGTCGGTGGAGTATTCAATGAAGCCGTCTGATATCAACAAGTTCTAAGCCTGTGGGGTGCAGCCGTCCCTGGCCAGTCAATAGAAGAAGTACGGGTATAGATCGTAGGTCGGAGCATGATTCTGACCTACGCACCTCATTTAACATAAATTGCGTTCGACATCCTCGCCAAGCGCTGTCGCGAGATACTTGTGTCTGCCACCGAATATCTGCGCCAACACCTAGGTTGGGAAGGCGCTGCTCGTCACCGATGGCAATTTCCGAACCAATCAGTATCGACAGTGGTTCTCCAAAATAGGCGCAGCACCCCCCACCGTCAGACAATCACGTACCCCTACAGAGCAATGTCAGGCGCAGGCCGTCTCTGACAATATCCGCCGACCGAGAAATCGGTAAGACCTAAATTCGCGTTCTGACCGCTGCCAATGCGCAGCGGTTTTTTTTTGTGCGTGTCACGCGTGCGCCGGGGGCCGCCAGTCCCCAGCGCCTACCTGAGATACCCCTCGAAAGTACTACCTAGGGATTTCCGAACCCGGGTTCAGACAATTACCGATGGCCGGCAGGTGTGGCGCCGCGCAACATCCACGCGGTCAAGCAGACGTCAGGTTGAAGGAGCCCAGTGGTGAAGCCAGTGATAGCCGGTCGGGAGCGGGTGTGATTGATACCGCGCTCGCCCATCTCGCCTTGCAGTTGAATCAGATGTTCCGCCGCCGCGTGGTGCTGGCGGAGGACATGGTCGTTGTGTCCAACCTGCAGGAGCTGGGGGGAGGCGCGGTGCCTTCGGTAGCCAACAAGCTGGTGCTGTTCCTGGGCGGGATCGAGCGCGATACTGCCGCGCATCGGGCGCGCGGCGCCGTCACGGCCGAGCAGGGCAGCCGCGTGGCCGGCGCCGAGCCGCTGTTCCTGAACCTGCTGGTGGTCTGCGCGGCCACGTTCAGTGGGCAGACTTACCCCGAGGCGCTGCGCGCCCTGGCCGACGCCATCACGTTCTTCCAGGCCACCCCGGTGTTCGACCATCAGAACACCCCTGACCTCGACCCCCGAATCGACCGCATCGTGCTCAATATCGAAAACCTGAGCACGGGCGAGATGCATAGTCTGTGGAGCATCCACGGCGGCCACTACCTGCCCTCGGTGCTGTATCGCGTGCGGCTCGTGTGCCTGGACCCCGCTGCGACGCAACGTCGCGACCCGCTGGTGGGGCGCCCCGAGGTGGGTGTTCGGCCATGACGTCCGGCTATCGTGCGGTCACCGCGCTGTCCATCCGACATYCGTAYTTCTCYGCGGGATGGCCGGGCGCCTTGCACCTCGCGCCGGAGCCGCCCACGGCAGCGCTGGTGTCCCGTTTTGGCCTGCTGCTGCGCGGCGAGCCGCGCCGCTTCGTGATCATGGCGGAAGCCAGCCAGCTCGACACCTTCTGGCGCGCGCGCGACGAATGGCCTGAAGCCGGCCTGTCGTTCACGGCCCGCTCCGCCGATCCGCTCTGGGCCTACTACACCGACGTGCGTGCCCCTGTCTTTGCGGAAAGMCCGACGACCGGTGCCCTGCGCGTGAATTTTCCGCTGGCCTCGCGCGATTGCCCGACGCTGGCCGACTGGCTCGCCGCCGCGCCACYCGACCATRTTATCGACGTGCCGGTGCGCCATACGTTCTGGAAATACCTGCTGATCGGCGACTGGGGCACGCTGGATACGCTGCATTGCGCGGATCTTGCCGGCGCGGTCAGCTTTGCCGAGCCGGTGCCCGAGACGCTGCCGGACGGCGCCACCGTGACTGCCATCCGCTCGGCCGCGCCGCTGCCGCTGGCGGAGCGCCCGCGCCACCGTTTCCAGTTGCGCCGCGCATCGGGTGCGGGCGCCCGCGTGCTGGTGCCGCGCCTGCCGATGGCAGCCCCTGTGGCGTTGCGCCGGGAAGTCATCGACGGTGCGCTGTGCGATGTATCAGAGATCTTTGTCAACCGCTAACCGTTTTCACCGGGAGAGTGTGCAATGGGTGCAATGAAGACGCCTGGCGTCTATATCGTGGAGAAGAACGCCTTCCCGAATTCGGTGGTGGAGGTGGCAACGGCCGTTCCGGCGTTCATCGGCCATACGCAGATYGCCGATAACCGCAACAAGCCGCTCAGCATGAAGCCGTGGCGCATCAGTTCCATGGCCGAATATCACCAGTACTTCGGCTTCTCGCCGTTTCCGCGCTTCACGATCGCCGAAAAGACCGATGCCTCGGCGATTGCCGCGTTCCGCGTGGCCGGCAAGGACTACGTGCTCGAGATGCCGGAAGGCAAGGACGGCGGCGGCTACATGCTCTATCGCGCGCTGCGCCATTTCTTCCAGAACGGCGGTGGCCCGTGCTACATCGTCTCCGTGGGCGACTATACGCAGGACCTCGACCTCGACAAATTCAAGGCYGGCATCGACGAACTGCTCAAGGAGCAGGAGCCGACCATGGTCGTGATTCCGGAGGCCGTGCGTTTCAAGGCCRCCGAATGCATCGACCTGCAGCAGGCCGTGCTGGCCCACTGCGGCGACAAGATGCGCAGCCGCGTGGCGATCCTCGACATCTGGGGCGGCGACAAGCCGCGCAGCGACCCCGCCGGCGATCCCGTAGCCGCATTCCGCAACGCGCTGGGGATCAATTTCCTGGATTTCGCCGCCGCCTACTACCCGTGGCTGAACACCACGGTCATCGGCGACAAGGACATCAGCTACGAGAACATCGCCAACCCGGACGTGCTGATGCAGTTGCTGCGCAGCGACCTGGGCCTGCCGGACACCTTGCCCGACGACGCACCGCCCAAGACGCGGGAACTGGCCGGCGCCGTCGCCGACATCGGCAAGGACTGGAGCGCCACCACGCCGCCGCTGACGGACGACGCCATCCTGACCAGCAAGGCGTTGCTGAACAAGACGCTGACTTCGGTCAGCAGCCTGTTCAACACCATCCTCAACGAAGTCAAGTACCAGTTGAACCTGCTGCCCCCGAGCGCGGCGATGGCCGGCATCTACACGATGGTCGACAACACGCGCGGCGTCTGGAAGGCGCCCGCCAACGTCAGCCTGGCCGGCGTGGTGTCGCCGTCGGTGTCGATCTCCGCGGTAGACCAGGAAGAGCTGAACGTCACCACGCAGGGCAAGTCGATCAACGCCATCCGCAGTTTCATCGGCGAGGGGGTGCTGGTCTGGGGTGCGCGCACGCTAGACGGCAACAGCCTCGACTGGCGCTATGTGAACGTGCGCCGCACGATGATCATGCTTGAGGAATCGTGCCGGCTGGCGGCCAAGGCGCTCGTTTTCGAGCCCAACGTGGCCAATACCTGGGTCACCATCAAGAGCATGATCCAGAACTTCCTGACCAGCATCTGGAAGCGCGGCGGTCTGGCCGGCGCGGTGCCGGAGGACGCGTTCAGCGTGCACGTCGGGCTGGGCGAGACCATGACGCCCGACGACATCCTCGAGGGCATCCTGCGCGTGACCGTGCTGGTGGCGATGGTGCGGCCGGCGGAGTTCATCGAGATCACGTTCCAGCAACAAATGCAGAAGTCCTGACGCCGGGTCGCGGGCAGGGTCCAAAGACAAATCACAGATAGCAAGGGAGAAGTGTCATGGCAGACGACGGCTCGGCACAGTCGAAGAACGTGTGGCCCATTCCGAAGTTCCACTTCCAGGTGAAGTGGGACTCCACGGTCATGTCTTTCGAGGAGGTCTCGGGGCTCGACGTCGAGGCCCAGCAGATCGAATACCGTTCGGGCGACAGCCCGGTGTTTTCCACGGTCAAGATGCCCGGGCTCAAGAAGTTCGGCAACGTCACGATGAAGAAGGGCGTTTTCAAGGCCGATAACAAGTTCTGGGACTGGTTCAACCAGATCAAGATGAACACCATCAAGCGCGTGCCGGTGATCATCAGCCTGCTGGACGAGACCGGCAATCCGACCATGGTCTGGACGCTGAACAACGCCTGGCCGGCGAAGATTACGGGTACCGACCTGAAGGCACAGGGCAACGAGGTGGCCGTGGAAACCATCGAGATCGCCCACGAGGGCCTGACCATCGCCAACAGCTGACGCGGGATCTTCCATGCAGAAATCGGCGCGCTTCGGCACCGACTTCACGCCGGTTTCGTTCGCCTTCTCGGTTGGCTTCACCAACATCGCCACGGGCGTTGACTGCTCCTTCCAGGAGGTGTCGGGCATGGACCAGACGATGGAGGTGGAGGACGTGCAGTGCGGCGGCGAAAACCGCTTCGTCTACAAGCTGCCGAAGGGCATCCGCCAGGACARGCTGGTGCTGAAGCGTGGCGTGGCGGACATGCGTTCGCCGCTCATGCGCTGGTGCAAGTCGGTCCTTGGCGGCGGCTTCGTGCAGGCCGTGACACCGATGGACGTGAGCGTCTACCTGCTGGACGAGGTGGGCAACAAGGTACGCGGCTGGACCTTCCATGCGGCGTACCCGGTCCGCTGGGGCGTGGACGAGTTCCAGTCCACCAAGAACAACCTCGCCATCGAGACCATCGAGCTGGCCTACCTGAACTGCACGCGGGAGCTCTGAGCCCATGACGATCGAAGTCCGCCAGATGGTAATCCGCTCCGAACTCGGCAACGGCCAGCGGGGTGCGGCACCGGCCCGTGCCGAGGCCGAGCCCGATCCCGCGCAGTGCTGCGACGAGGACGAGGCCGCCAGCACGCGCCACCGCGAGCAGCGCGCGCAACTGCGCATGCTGCGGGCGCAGCTGGCCCGGCTGAGGGAGCGCTAGATGCCATTGCAGTCGGCCGAATTGACGCCACTCAAGATCACGGCCTGCGAGGACAAGGGCGGCGTGGTGTCGCCCCAGGCCGGCGCGGGCAAGTCCGTCTCGCTGCTGATCAACCCTTCGCAGCTGCGCCACGAGCGCAACACGTGCTTCAGCAAGGAGAAGCCGATGGGCGACACGGGCTCGGGCCGGCCGTTCAGCCATATGCAACCCGGCAAGCTTTCGTTCGCGGTGATCTTCGACGGCACCGGCGTGGTGCCGCGCCCGGCCAACAGTGCCGTGCCGGCCGAGGTGGAGGACCAGCTCAAGGCGCTGAGCGCCGTGATCTACGAGTACAAGGGCGTGCAGCATCAGCCCAGCATCGTCCAGATCCTCTGGGGCCAGCTTATCTTCACGGGCCGGTTGACCAGCTTCAGCACCGACTACACCATGTTCCGCCCCAGCGGCGTGCCGCTGCGCGCGACGGCCTCGCTCGCCTTCGACTCGTATACCAGCAGCAAGCAGGCCAAGCTCGAGGCGGACGCCAGTTCGCCGGACCTGAGCCACCTGGTGCAGGTGCGCGATGGCGACACGCTGCCGCTGCTGTGCGAGCGCATCTACGGCGACAGCCGCTATTACATGGCCGTGGCACGCTTCAATGGCCTGCGGCAGTTCCGTGCGCTGACGCCGGGCATGGCGCTACATTTTCCGCCGCTGGAGTAGCGCATGCCAACCTATCCGTCGATCGACACCGATGGCGTGCTGCGCCTCACCGTGAGCGCCAACGGCACAGCGCAGCCGGATCTCGCCGTGGTCTCGGTGACCGTGCGCCGCGCGTTCAACCGCATCCCATGGGCCGAGATCGTGATCCGCGACGGCGATATGCCCACCGGCACCTTCGCCTGCGGCGACTCCGCAGATTTCGCGCCCGGCAGCGGGGTGACCATCAGCGCTGGTTTCGGCAACGACGAGGCGCAGATCTTCAGTGGCGTGGTGATCCGCCACGGCGTACGCATCGAGGGCCAGAACGATTCGCGGCTCGTGATCGAATGCCGCGACGCCGCGGTAAAGATGACCGTTGGTCGCAACAATGCCAATTTCATCGACAGCACCGACAGTGACGTCCTGTCCACGCTGATTGGCGCACACGGGCTGACGGCCAAGGTCGACACCACCGTGGGCAGCTATGGCGAGATGGTTCAGTTCCACAGTTCGGACTGGGACTTCCTGCTGGCGCGCGCCGAGTTCAACGGCATGCTCGTCGACGTGGAGGACGGTACGGTCAACGTCCAGACGCCGCAGGCCGGCGGCGCCGTCGCGTTCGGCGTGACGTGGGGGCTCGACCTGTACGAGTTCGATGCCGACATCGACGCCCGGCTGCAGTACCAGTCGGTGCAAGCCACCGCCTGGGACCCGGCTGCGCAGGCCATCGTCCAGGGCGACGCGGCYGCGCCGRCGCCGTTCAACGCGCAGGGCAATCTCGACAGCGCCACGCTGGCCGATGTCATCGGCCTGTCCGTCATGCCGCTGCGCACGGCCACGACGCAGTCGCCACAGATGCTGACGAGCTGGGCCAAGGGCGTGCAGACCCGTGCCGAGCTGGCGCGCATTCGTGGCCATCTTCGCTGCATGGGCACGGCCCTGGCCCGGCCAGGTGTGCTGGTGCAGGTCAGCGGGGTGGGCCAGCGCTTCTCGGGCGCGGTCTACGTCACCGCAGTGGAGCATGCGCTGGTGGGCGGCTTCTGGCACACCGATGTCGAGTTCGGCCTCGATCCGGCCTGGCACCCCCTCCAGCACGACGTGGTGGCGCCGCCTGCGTCGGGGCTGCTGCCCGGCATCGGCGGCCTGCAGATCGGGGTGGTGCTCAAGCTGGACGGCGACCCGCTCAACGCGCAGCGCATCCAGATCTCGCTGCCGGTCACGCAGGCGCAGACACAGGGCGTCTGGGCCCGGCTGATCCAGGGCTATGCGTCGAACGGCTTCGGTGCCTTCTTCCTGCCCGAGGTCGGCGACGAGGTCATCGTCGGCTTTCTCAACGACGACCCCTGCCACCCGGTGGTGATCGGCGCGGTCTACAGCGCCAACCATGTGCCGCCGTATGCCATCGAGGCCGCCAACGACACCAAGGCCATCGTGACCCGCGCGCGCCACGTGATTGCGTTCGACGAGAAGAACAAGACCGTGACCATTACCACGCCGGGCAAGAACAAGGTCGTGTTCGATGACACCGCGCAGTCGATCCTGCTGCAGGACCAGCACAACAACAGCGTGAAGCTCTCGGAGGCCGGCATTGCCTGCGACAGTCCCTACGACATCACGCTCACCGCCCAGGGCAGCATCCGCATGAGCGCGAATGTGTCGATCGAACTGACGGCACAGGCTGACGTCAAGGCCGCCGGGCTCAATGTGCAATGCGAGGCACAGGTCGGCTTCACAGGCAAGGGCGGCGCCACGGCCGAGCTGTCCGCCGCCGGCCAGACCACGGTGCAGGGGGCCATGGTGATGATCAACTGAGCCCCACCGGCCGCCCCGCACCTTACTGAACCGAATCGAATCGAACCGAACCGAGCCCACTGCCTGCCGCCATGCCTCCCGCCGCCCGCTTGACCGACATGCACGCCTGTCCGATGCAGACCCCGGGCCTCCCGCCCATTCCCCACGTGGGCGGGCCGGTGATCGGCCCCGGCGTGCCGACAGTGCTGATCGGCAAGCTGCCGGCCGCCGTGGTTGGCGACAACGCGGTCTGCGTGGGCCCGCCCGACGTCATCGTGCAAGGCTCGGCCACAGTCATCATCGGCGGCCGCCCGGCGGCACGCGTGGGCGACACCACGGCCCACGGCGGCACGGTGGTGATGGGCCTGCCCACGGTCATCATCGGAGGCTGACGATGAACGAGACGAGTCCGTTCCTGGGCCGGGGCTGGCAGTTCCCGCTGCGCTTCGACCCGCGCAACGGCCAGGTCGGCATGGTGGCCGGCGTGGAGGATATCGAGGAAAGCCTGCGCATCCTGCTCGGCACCTATCCGGGCGAGCG
The DNA here is from genome assembly GCF_052114485.1 of Cupriavidus sp. KB_39. NCBI lineage: Bacteria > Pseudomonadati > Pseudomonadota > Betaproteobacteria > Burkholderiales > Burkholderiaceae > Cupriavidus > Cupriavidus sp. KB_39. The sequence goes on along the minus strand of NZ_JBFREV010000019.1, from coordinate 36,326 downwards.
CGTGATGCTGCCGGCCTACGGCTGCAGCGTRCGCCGCGCGGTCTTCGACACCCTCAACGAGAGCACGCTGACCGAACTCAAGGAACTGATCCGCCGGGCGATCCTGTTCTTCGAGCCGCGCATCCTGCTCGAGCGGATCGACGCCGMCGTGCTGCCGCTGGAAGGCCGCGTGGACCTGCAGGTGTGCTACATCGTCCGCACCACGAACACGCGGCACAACCTCGTCTATCCGCTCTATCTCGACCAGGCCACCGAGCCGGTCCGGATGTACTGAGGCGGCGCGGTATGTCAAACGGTACGCGTCAGGAGGACCGCCTGGCCGATGCGCTCGCATCGCACCACCTGCTGCCKGACGAGTTCGGTCTGGCGGACCGCCTGCGTCTCACCCTGGCGCAGGCGCGCGGGCTGCGCTTCGGGGCGGGCGGCGACGCCAACTGGGATACCGTGCTGCGCCAGGACGAATCCATCCTGCTGGCCGAGCTGGCATCGTTCCCGCTTGAGCGTCTGGAACGGGATTTCCTGGCCGCACTGGACAGCGAAGGCGAGGGCGCGCTGTGGGCGCGCATCTGGCAGCTGGTGCGCGCCTACGACGGCTGGTGCTGGTGGCTCGGCGGGCAGGGCGTGATCGCTCACGGCGTGGGGGACCAGCCGCCCGTGGCCGACGGCAACGGCATGGGCGATGCGCTGCGCGAGGCGCTCTACGCGCAGATCTCCCAGGGACTGGCGAGCGTGCKGCGCACCGGCATCGACGCCTTCGGCCACGGCGGCGGCACGCTGCACCCGGCCTGGGCGATGCCGGCCGGGCATGGCGCCCACGCCGACGCCCCTCTGGCCGGCACGTTGCCCGAAGACGATGCCGCCGCGCGGCGGCAGTGGCTGCGCCGTGCCTGGCTGGCCATGCGGTTGGCCATCGCGCGGCTGCAGCCGCTGGCACGCGCGCGGCTCGGGCCCAGCCTTGCCACCGGCCGGCACGAGCCCGCAATGGGCCTGCTTTTGACGGCGCTCCAGCTGTTCCAGTACAGCCGCGCGCCGCTGAACCGCTTTCCGGACCGGCTGATCGATTTCTACTACCGCGACGTGCTGCGCCTGTCCCCGCGCCCGGCGGTGCCCGAATCGGTGCACCTGCTGCTGGGCCGTGCGCCGCGTTATGCCGGGCCGGTCGATATCGACGCCGGTACGCGCTTCCTGGGCGGCAAGGACGCGCAGGGCCGCGCGCTGGCTTTCGCCGCCGATACCGCGCTGACGGTGACCGATACCGCGGTCGCCATGCTGTGCAGCCTGCGTGTGGCGCGCGACCCGAGCATTTCGCCTGAGCGGGAATTCGACTATCCCACGCGCATCCAGGTCGAAACGCTGCCGCTCCTGCCGCCCGAGGCCGCGTATGCCGAACGTGCGCCGTGGTGGCCGCTGCTGGGGGGCGCCGTGCGCGACTCGGCCGCGCAGGCGCACGACGCGCGGCTCGGCTTCGCCATTGCCTCCCCGCTGCTGCGGCTGCGCGAGGGCCAGCGCGAGATCCGCGTCCGGCTGCAGCTGTCGCATCCGGCCAGCGACGATCCGGCGCTGCAACGCGCATTGCGCACCGCGCACGCGGCGCGCACCGTCGACTGGCTCGCCGATCTGTTCCAGCGCTACGCGGCGCGGGAGCGCCAGCAGTTTCCGCCACGCCCACGTCCACGCGCAACGCCGGCCCCCGCGCCCGCTGAATCGTCCGAGCCCGCCACGCTGGCCCAGGAAGCCTGGGCGCGCTCGCCGGATTTCGGGTCCGACGTGCAACTGGCCTACCTGCTCGCGGCCTGCCTGGCCTGCGCCGATGCCGAGCGGTTCGCGGAACGGCTGGGACGGCTGTTCGCGGCCTGGCTCGTGGCAGGCGAGGAAGACCTGCGCGCCGCCGATCTCACCGCACTGCGCGCGCACGCCGCCAGGCTCGATCCGTCACGCGCGGGGCGCCGCGTGGAGATCGACGATCCGCTGATCCTGATCCACCCACCGCGCGACGCCGCGCAGGCCGGCGCGCTGCCGGACCGCGCGCTGATCTTCGAGCGGGTGTTCGCCGATGTCTGGCACGTCCAGTTGAGCGTGCCCACGGGTTGGCTGCGCATCGACACGGTCTTCACACGCCGGCGGCCCGGCAGCGGCGACCATGCCGGCGGGGCCATCGAACTGACGCTGCGGCTCGGCCCCGAGCAGCCCCCGGTGGTGCCGTGCCAGCCCGCCAGYCATGGCGCGCCGTGGCCGGCGCAAGCCGTGCTSCAGTGCATGCTGCGCACGCAGAGCCGGCTCTTTGCGCACGGCCTGCTGGCGCAGTACGCGGTCCACGATATGCGCCTCAGCGTGAGCGTGCAGGACATGCGCGACGTGGTGCTTTACAACCAGCTTGGGCGCCTCGACCCCTCCAAACCGTTCCTGCCGTTCGGCCCGACGCCTGCCGTCGGCAGCCATCTGGTCCTGGGCAGCGCCGAGTTGGCCTGCAAGCCGCTACAGGCGCTGCAGGTCGACCTGAAATGGTCGGGCCTGCCCACCGCGCCGGGCGGCTTTCCCGAGCATTACGCAGGCTATCCCGGCGACTGGTCGGCCAGTGACTTCGGTGTCGGCGCGCAGGTGCTGACCGATGGGCAATGGCGCGGTGCGGATACTGCGGTGCTGTCGCTGTTCAGCACGCACGACGGCGATGGCCGCGGCGAGCGCCTGGTGCCCGGCCACCGGCTGGTGTTCCCGAGCACGGTGCTGCGCCGGTTCCAGCGCGCGGCCGCACCGGTCGCCCCGGGCCAGCCGTTCCAGTATGGCCTCGGCACGCGCGCCGGTTTCTTCCGATTCGATCTGAGCCAGCCCGCCGGCGCGTTTGGCCACGCGGCCTATCCGGCGCTCCTCGGCGCAGCGCTCACCCGCAATGCGCGGCGCAAGCGCGCCGGTCCGCTCCCGCGCGAACCCTACACGCCGGTGCTGGAAAGCCTGTCCCTGCGCTACCAGGCCAGCCAGGACATCGACCTCGTCGGGGAGCCGAACGGCGGCCATGTCGATGGGCTGGTGCAGGCGGCCTATCACCTGCATCCGTTCGGCGTTTCGCCGATGGCGCGAGCTGGCGGCCAGCCGCCCGCGCTGCTGCCGCGCTTCCCCCATGACGGCAATCTCTACATCGGCCTGTCCGGCGGCAATCCACAGGGGGCGCTGAGCCTGTTCTTCCACCTGCGCAGGGAGGCAGCAGCCGGGCGCTGGGCCGATGCCGAGCCAGCCTTGCATTGGGCGGCGTGGCGGGACGGTGGCTGGCAGCCGCTGCCGGCGCACGCGCTGGTCAGCGACGGCACGCAGGGCTTGCTGCGCCCGGGCATCGTCCGGCTCAACCTGCCGGCCGGCATGGCGGCGGACTGCCTGGCTGTGTCGCGTCCCGCCGGCCAGGCGTACTGGCTGCGGCTCAGTGCCGATTGGGGCTTCCTGCGGCTGGCGGGTCTCCATGGCGTGCACGCCCACGCCGTGCASGCCACGCGCTGTGTCCCGGCCGATGCCGSCATCGCCCCGGACGCGGTGCAGGTAGCCTTGCCGCCGGGCAGCATCGACCGCCCCGAGCGCAGCGTGCCGGGTCTCGGCGCGGTGGTGCAGGTCGGCCCGTCCGAGGGCTGGCGCGCCGCCGATCGCCCTGAGGCGGTGCGCCAGCGCGGTGCCGAGCGGTTGCGCCACAAGGCGCGCGCGGTCACGCGTTGGGACTACGAGCGGCTGGTGCTCGATGCCTTCCCGGCGGTGTGGAAGGCCAAGTGCTTCCCCCACCACGAGGTAACGATCGACGACGACACGGCGGCCAACCGCAGTACGCGCCATCGCCACCTTGCCAACCATCCCGGGCAGGTGCTGATTGTGGTGGTGCCGCATCCGCATTCGGGCGACCTGTTTCGCAGCACCGAAGCCCCGCGCTTCGACGCCGCCGTGCTCGACGCCATGCAGCGCCACCTTCAGTCGTGTGCGCCGCCCGGCGCGGCCGTGCGGGTGCGCAACGCTGCCTACGAGCGCGCGCAGCTGCGCTGCATCGTGCAGCTGCGCGCCGACGCCCACCCCGGCGCGGCGGTGCGCCAATTGAACCGGGCGATCGTCGAATACCTGTCGCCGTGGCATGCGGACGGGCTCGGCGCGGAGTTCGACTGGAGCGTGCGCGCGGAGGCCGTGGAAGCGTTCCTGCGCGGCCAGCCCGGTGTGGCCGCCGTGGGCCGTGTGTCGATGCTCCATATCGTGCGCAACGACAGCCAGTTCAACGCGCTGCGCGACACCGCCACGCACGTGACCCACGGCGAGGCGCGCACGCTGCGCCCGGCGCAGCCGTGGAGCCTGCTGCTGCCCACGCGGCGTCACCTGATCGAGTTGCGCGACGAGGTCGGCCCGCTGGTGCCGCAGCGCACCGGCATCGCCCGGCTCGAGGTGGGCAATACCTTCATCGTGGGCCGTTCGCTGCCGACGTCTTCCGCGCAGGAGCGAGATGACCAGTAGGAACCGAGAATCCCTCAAACGCTATTTCCGCGAAGGCGCGCTGCCTGACGAGGACCATTTCGCCGATCTGATCGACTCGATGCTCAACATGAGCGACGAGGGCTTCCGCAAGACGGTGGAACATGGTTTCGAGGTCTATTCGCCGGTTGGTCACGATGCGTTGATCAGCTTCTTTCGCGACCAGGACCCYGAGCGGCCCGCTTGGCGCATCGGCTTCGGCGGTGAGCGCGACGCGCTGCTGGTGCAGGGCCGCGCGGCCGGTGCCGGTGAAGGGGAGGGCAAGGAGGAGGGCGAGGTGGGGCCGGCGCTGCTGTGCCTGGACCAGGCGCGGCGTATCGGCATCGGCACGGAGCAGCCTGCGGCCACGCTGGACGTGGCCGGAGCGGTGCGCAGCCGGGGGCGCCAGGGCGCGTTCGGGCGCACGCATGCGACCCCGCTGCGCGCCGACGGCACGTGGCAAGACCTGACCGACGACCTGGAGGGCTGTCAGGCGTTCGAGGTCATGGCCGGCGCGGGGCTGCGCGGCAAGGGCCGCTTCGGGATGGTCCACGCCATCGCCGTCAACACCTACAACCCCACGCTCGGACTGTTCGACTTCCTGAACCGCAAGCGCGGCATCCGCTGCACGCACGGCTACTACAGCCGCCGCTGCGACAAGCTCGAATTGCGCTGGACCGGCACCAGCGGGCGCAATGCCACGTACCGGTTGCAGATCCGCACCGGCTGCGATTTCGGGCCGGACGTGCAGATCCAGGCGCAGCTGACCCAGCTCTGGTTCGATCCGCACATGAGCGGAGGCCAGCCGTGAGCCGAACCAACCCCGCACCCATGACCGGGCCGATGTCGGGTCCGGGCGCTTCCACCGATCCGCCGCCACGCGGCACCGTGTTGCCACCYGGCGCAGTGGATGCCGACGCGCTCGGTACGGCCGCCATCGCACGGCTGTACGGCGACGCGCCGTTCAGCTATCCCGACCTGCGCGCGCGGGGCATTGCGCTCTCGCAGGCGGCCAGCGGCCAGCTCTGGACCGACTACAACCTCCACGACCCCGGCGTCACGCTGCTCGAGTCGCTGTGCTACGCGATGACCGAAGGCGTATTCGCCGCGGACGCCGACGTGGCCGACCTGCTGACCGCGCCCGATGGCCGCATCCATTACCGCCGCCACGCGCTCCACGGCGCGGAGGAAGCGTTGCCGTGCCGGCCGACCACCGAAGCCGACTGGCTGCGCTACCTGCTGGACCGCGTGCCGGCGGTACGCCAGTTGCGCCTGCGCATGCCCGCAGCGGACGGGCGATGGCAGATGGCGCTGCGCGTGGCTGATGGCGACGGCGAGGCCGCCGCGCGCGACACCGTGCGCGCCTACCTGGCCCAGCGCAACCTGGCCGAGGATCTCGATGGCGCACCCGGCATCCTGCGCCCGCGCTGGTGCGCGCTGGAGATCCGCCTCAGCGTGGAAGGCCCGCGCGAGCTTGGCGACATCCTCGTCGAACTGGTGCGCCGCTGTGCCGACATCGTCGGTGCCGCGCCGCCGCGCCAGCCAGTGCAGGCCCGCCTCGCCCAGCGCGACGCCCAGGGCCGCGTGCTGCCCACCGACGAACTGTTCGACGGCCCCGCCGTGCAGTGCGGCTGGATGGCCACGGAAGACCTTCGGCACGATCCGGCCAACCGGCTTTACTTCAGCGACCTCGCACGCGCACTCCGCGAGATCGACGGCGTGGCCGACATCAGCACGCTACGGCTCGTGCCACTTGACGCCCCGGCCACGGACGTTACCCATGACGAGGCCGGCGACAGCCTGCCGTGGCAGGGCCCGGACTGGGCGCTGCAATTGCGCTGGCCGGAAGATGCCGATGCGCTGGCACGCTGGGAAGTCAGCCGGCGCGGCAGCCGGCTCCATCTGGATACCCATGCCCTGCTGGTACGGCTGGCCGATGCTCGGCAGGCTGCGCGCGTCGCCCTGACAGCGCCACGTACGGCGCCGTATGCAGGCCAGTTGCTGCGGCGGCCCACCGGACACTACCTGCCCGATGCCCCCTACCTGTCGAGCTGGCACCACTTGCCACCGCTCTATCGGGAGGCTCACCTCGCGCCGAAGGCCGACCCGGYACGGCAGGCCCAGTTCGGCGCCTATCTTGCCCTGCTCGAACAATGGCTGGCGCACGGCAGCGCGCAGACCCAGCACCTGCGGGCACTGTTCAGCGTGGCACGCGCGTCGGCCGACAGCTACTGGTGGACGCCGCTGGACGCCACGCACATCCCCGGCCTGGCCGGGGTGCCGGCCGACACGCCGGCGGCCGTGCAGGCGGCGCTCRGCCAGGAAGACGACGCACCCGAGCGACGCAGTCGCGTGCTGGACCTGATGCTGGCGCTGCACGGCGAATCGTGCGACCAGCACAGCATCCAGCGATTCGGCGTGTACTACGATAGCGCCGCCTGGCAGGCCCATCTGCTGACTTGCAAGCGGCGCTTCGTTCAGCGGATCGTGCGCCATACGCGGGACCGCGCCGGCGGCTTCGACTACAGCCGCCCCTCACTGGGGCGGCGGGGCAATACCGCGCCGCTGCAGGAGCGCGTGGGGCTGCTGCTCGGCTTCGCCGAGACGCACAGCCGGCGCCTCGCGGGCGTGCTGGCGCGCCACGGGCTGGCCCTCGACGAACGCCCGCCGCACGTCGCCCAGCCGCCCATCGCCCCCGCCACCCGCCCGACACCCCAGGCGGGCGCGCCCGACCACCCCGAGCTGCTGGTGATGTACCCGCCGGCACGCGCGCGGCTTGTCGCGCATTACGAGGAAGACCTGGCCGAGCGCCAGGTGCACGAACGGCTGGCTTTTCACTTCCCGCAACTGGCGCCGCAGGCGCTGCCGGCAGCACTGTTCCGCTGCGCAGTTCATGCCGGGCGTTATCACCGCGTGGAAGGGGCATCGGGGCCGGAACTGTGGTTGGGGCCGGACGAAGCGGGCCATTGGTGGCCGCTGCCGGTGCGCGACGGACCCGGCGGCGTGCTGGCACCCGCGCTCTACCTGCATGAGCTGGCCTGCCGCGTGCAGCGCGAGGCGGAAGGTCTTCATCTGGTCGAACACATCCTGCTGCGCCCGCTGGGGCAGGGTGGCGGCCAGCCGGACGTGCCCGAAACCTTCTACGCCCACCGGATCAGCGTGGTGCTGSCGGGATGGACCGCACGCGGCGCGGACCGGAGCTTTCGCGATCTCGCAACGGAGACCATCGGKCTYGGCTGTCCGGCGCATGTCAAGCCGGACGTCCATTGGCTCGACACCACCGCGCTSGCCGCCTTCGAGCGGGAGTTCGCGGCATGGCTGGACGCCCGCATGGCCCACGCCCGCGACAGCGCCGCCGTGGCGCRGCTCGACGYCTGCGCCGCGCGGCTGCGGCGGCGGCTGGCCGCCCTGGCGGGAGACCAGCCATGAGGCAGGCGCATGCGATCGAGACGCTGACCTGGCACGCGCTGGGCTCCGACGACCGCGAGGCAGCGCGCGCCCATCAGGCCCGCCTCAGCGCGTTCCTGAACGGGCCCGGGCGGGCGACGATTGCCCGTGTGTTTTCGCGCCTCTCCGTGCCGGGCGAGGTGTGGCAAATTGAGCGGCTCGAAATCGACACCGGCCCGATGCCAGCGGATGGCAGCTTCGGCCAGTGGTCAGCCATTCTCGAGCGCCARCTGGCCGACGCGCTGCATCACACACTGCATARCGCGCGTCACGGCCAGCGCGGAGGGGGCATGCGTGCGGACGCCGCCGCGCTGGCCGGCATGGCGCCAAGGCCGGCGGACCACCAGCGGCTGGAGCACTTCCTCTTCTATCTGCGCCACGGACACCTGCCGTGGTCTCGCAGTGCGATGGCGGGGCGTGGGTTGTCGGCGTGGCTGGCCACGCTGGCACGGCGCACGGGGCCGCGCCTGTGGTCGTTGCTGCGCGCGCTGCGCCCCGCGGACTACGTGCTCGCGCGCCTGAGCCAGATCACGCCGTACCAGGGGTTGCAGGCGCTGGTGGCGATTCGCCATCGGGAACTGGCCGAGAGCCTCGACATGCTGGACGCGCAGATCCTCGCGCCGCTCCAGGCACGCGGTCGCCTCAGCGCCTATCAGGTGCAGCAGCTGCAGCAGGCGTGGCGGGTGGCGGCGTTCCGCACGCTGTGGGACCGGCACGCCGGGCACCTTGGCGCAGATGGCATCCAGCGCTTGCGGCGCGAGCTTGGCGCCGCGCTGGCGCGGCAACTGGGGCAGGGCGGACTGGGCGCGTGGCGGCCCGCACGCCGGCAACCCCCGGGCCGCGCCAACGATGCCGCGCTCGCCCCCCTGCTGTTTGCTGGCGTCATCGACACCGTGGCTCCCGGCGCGATGCTGGCCCCGGTGCCTGCGCGCCTCGCCCCAGGCATGCCGGGGGGCGCGCCCGAGCACGCGCGGCGACCGCTGGATGCCGCGCTGGAACGGCTTGGCACCGCACTGGACGGTAGCGTGCCACTGSACGGCGCGGCGCTGGAGGTGCTGCTGCAGGATCTGTATCGACGCGAACCCGACGTGCTGCGGGCCCGGCTGCGTGGGCTGGTGCTGCGGGACGGGCAGGCCGAACAGTGGCTGGCGCGGCACGGCGCGCCGCTGACTGGCCGTGTGTTGCGGGCGCTCGCACCGCGCGACGACGCGGCGCGCGGCGCGAGCCTCGGCGTGCACTGGGCCGAGTCGCTGCGGCAGTTTGCGCTGGCCGCGCTGGCCCGCCCGGCCGGCGTGGGCCGCGCCGCGCGACCCGGGGGCGTCTCGGCGCTGCAAGCGTGGCTCGCGGCGTACAGCCTGCGGCAACTGGCGCTGGGCGAGCGCGCACCGACCGACCARCGKGGCTGGGAACGGCTGTGGCAGCGCGCGCTGCGGGCATGGCAGCCTGACCATCGCCCGTCGCGCCGCCCGGCGGCTTCAGTGGCTTCAGCGGCTGCAGCGGTTTCATCGGCGCCCATCCAGGCCGTTCCAGGCCCTCAGGCTGTCCAGGCCATGCAGGGATCGACGGCAAGGCCGGCGACGTATGCGCCACAGACGCCTCGTGCGTTGGCCGGCCGGCTCGACTGGGACGCGATTCACYGCATCGCTTCCCGCACACTGCGGATTGCCCATCTGCTCGCCTTGCCGCAGCGTCCCGCCGCGCGGCGGGACTGGATGGTGCGGCGGCAGGCGACGAGCTGGTTGGCCGATCCCGCGCTGTGTGCCGACTGGATTGCGGTGACGCGGCCCACCCAGCGCTGGGCGCTGTTGGGCGTGCTGTTCCCGCGCGAGCTTGGCACGTTGCGSGAGGCCAGCGCCGCGCTGGCGCAGACCGCGGCGCTGCTGGGTCCCGACCTCTCGGCAGCGGCGCGGGCGCGCAGCCACTGGCGCTTTCTCGCACACCATGTGCTGGTGGAGCAGCGGCCGATCACGGCGGCATCGCTCGCGCGGCGCCATGCCTTGTACCTGTATCGCGAGCACGGCCACGGCGCAGGGGCGCTTGGCCAGTGGCTGCGGCGTGTGGCGCAGGCCAGTGCCCGGCCGGAGGCGCCCGAAGCCACGCCCCCGCTTGCGCCGCCGGTGAAGCTGGCGAAGCTGGGGCAGTGGGGTCGGCTGGGGCGCTGGTGGCGGCGTGGGCATGCAGCCCCGGCGTCCTTGCCGGCGCCAGTCCTGCCTGCAGGCGCCATCCGTGCCTTGCACGCTGCACCCACCGAAACCGAGCAATGGGAAGCCCGCCAGCCACTGGACYGGCCGCTTCCGCCATCGACAAGGAATTCACCCGTGGCCGACCGCCCAACCCCTCCGGCGCCGGCGCGCCYCGAAGCCGCCGTRCTGGCCGAACTCGCCGCGCTGGAAGCCGCCATCGCAACGGGCACGCATTACGTGTCCGATGCCGGGCTCGTGTTGCTGGCCAACTATAGCCAGCAACTGTTCCGCATGCTGGACCTGCTCGACGGTCCGCGCCTGCGCGATGCGCGGGCGGCATCGAAGGCGGTGCGCTGTCTGGCGTGGCTGGCGCACGGTCACGACGACGCCAGCGAGCCCGAGTGCATCCTGCCGAAGCTGCTTTGCGGCATGCCGCTCGGCGAGCCGCTGTCCGCGCCTGCGGAAGGCCCGACCTGGCTCGACACGGAGACGCGCGCGGTACTCGACAGCCTGCTGGGCGCGGTGATCGCCCACTGGAAGACGATCGGCCAGACCTCCCCGGATGGCCTGCGCGAGACGTTCCTGCGCCGCGAAGGCCGGTTGGTGCGCGAGGAAGCCGCCGCCGGCACGCACTGGCGCCTGGTGGTACGGCCTGCGCCGTTCGACATGCTGCTGGACCGCCTGCCGTGGTCGTACGCCACCATCAAGCTGCCCTGGATGCAGGAGGCGCTGTATGTCGACTGGCGCTGAGGTGGACATYGCCCTGCACGCCGAGGCGTTGCGGCGCGAACTGGACTGGCTTGTCGCCGCGCTMGATGCCCGCTTCCGGCAGCATTTCGCGCAGCCGGCCGGGGCGTCTCCCGCAGCGCATGGCGACGCRACCGAGGTGGCGCCGGACGTGCCGCCGCCGCCCGCGCTGCCCGCCGGCAGCGCGTTGTCCGTCATCGTGACGCAGCACGGGCTCGCGGCCCACGAGCGGCTGGTGCTGGCGCTGGCGCTGGCACCGCACCTGCGGCCCTCTGCGCTCGACCTGTTTTTCGTCAAGAACCGCGATTTCGACCGGGGCTTCACTGAATTCGGCGGCAGTCGGGCGCAGCACCACGGCGGCTTCCTGCCGAGCGGGGAAACGGCCATCTTCCTGCTGGCTGGCGAGGACCTGGCCGCCCGGATCGCCGCGCTGGCCCTGTTCGACCCCGATCATGYGTTTGCGCAAGCAGGCCTGCTGCAGCTCGATGGGGAGATCGGTGGCGAACCGCAGTTGAGCGGCGCGCTGCGCGTCAGCGCCGAGACGCTCCAGCGCCTGCAGACCGGCGTCTGGCACAAACCCGACTACAACGCGCAGTTTCCGGCGCGGCGCATCGCCACGGCGCTGGCGTGGGACGACCTCGTGCTCGCGCCGGACGTGATGGACGAGATCGAGATCGTGCGCACCTGGCTGCGCGACGGCCCGGCCCTGATGGAGACCTGGGGCCTTGCCAGGACCGTCAAACCCGGCTACCGCTGCCTGTTCTACGGCCCACCCGGCACCGGCAAGACGCTGACCGCCACGCTGCTGGGGCAGGACGCGGGCGTGGACGTGTACCGGATCGACCTGTCGATGGTGGTCTCCAAGTACATCGGCGAAACCGAGAAGAACCTTGCGCGCGTGTTCGACCAGGCGCAGAGCCGGCGCTGGGTGCTGTTCTTCGACGAGGCGGACGCGCTGTTCGGCAAGCGCTCTGCCACGCAGAGCAGCAACGACCGCCACGCGAACCAGGAGGTGGCCTACCTGCTCCAGCGCGTGGAGGACTTCCCGGGCACAGTGATCCTGGCCACCAATTTGCGCGGGAACCTCGACGAGGCCTTCTCGCGCCGCTTTCAGTCGATGATCTATTTCCCGATGCCTGATGCAACCCAGCGGCTGCGGCTGTGGCGCAGCCTGATCCGCGAGCCGGGGCGGCTTGCGGCCGATATCGATTTGCCGGAGCTGGCCGAGCGGCATGAGCTGTCTGGCGGGGCCATGGTCAACGTGCTGCGCTTCGCCGCCTTGCAGGCCCATCGGGAGGGCGCGGTGCAGATTGGGGCCGGGCATCTGTTGCACGGCATCGCGCGCGAGCTGCGCAAGGAAGGGAGGACACCATGAGGCCAGCGCGGCGGGGTCTTGCAGCGGCGCTATTCGCGGCCGGGCTCGGGTTGCTCTGGCCTGCCCCGGCGGCAACGCCGGGGCAGGCATCGGCCGGGGTGGCCCCGCCTGCCCCGGCTTCCGTGCCGGCTTCGGCTGCCGTGGCGGTGCCGGCGTCCGCGCCGGCCGGTGCGCCGCTGGCGGTGGTGACGGTGGTCGCCTCGGCGCCGGCTGCGCTGTCGTGCGCGGTGGCGCCGGGCCAGCCCGTGCCCGATCAGTGCATTGCCGATGCCGACCCGCTGTCGTTCGAAAAGACGGCTGTGACCACGCTGCCGGCGGCGGTAGAGAACCTGCCGTATACGTACCGCTTCCGCGCCACGGGTGGCGAGCCGCCCTACGTGTTCCGCGCGGCTGACAACGGCTTGCCGGAGGGCCTGGCGCTCGATGCGGCCGGTAACGTGCAGGGTGCCACGGCGAGACGCGGCCGGCACACCTTCCTGGTCGAACTGCGCGACCGCTGGGGACAAGGCGTGCGCCAGCGCTTTGCGCTGAACGTGGTCGGGCCGCGCGCGCCGTCGCCGGCACGGCCGGCTTCCACGCCCGCCGCCGATCCGCCGATCCAGACCGTGCCGATCGCGGCCACGCAAACCCCGCTGCGTGGGCGCACGCTGATCGATACGTGGCTGCTGACCGAGGCTGTGCTCGGCAAGATCGCCCCGCCCGCGGCACCGCCGGCGCCGGAGGGCGAGGCCGAAGGCGAGGGGGCGGGCCCATCGACGCCCCCGGCGCCCCCGGCACCACCGGCGCCAGACCCCGATGGCCTCGACGAACTGAGCGAGGCCGGCGCCAGCCAACTGGCCACACTGTTGCAGCCGTTGGTCAATGTGGAATACCCGACGCGCGCGCTGTTCACCGCCGCCCTCGATGCGCGTGTCTGCACCTACGCGGCGGAGCTGACCGCCAAGGTCGCGCTCGATACCGGCAAGGCCGCCCCCGGTGCCGCGCAGTGGCGCGAGCGCTGCCTCACGGCATGGCAGGGCCCGCCGCCGAAGACGCCGCCCCAACTGGCCGAGACGCCGGTCAAGTGGCAGGACCTGCCGGCTACGCTGCTGCCGCCGCGCGTACGCGCCTGGCTGGTCGAGCAGGCCATGACCAGCCACGATGCCGCCAAGGCCGTGGCACCGGGCTGGTCAGGCACCGGCTGCAACTGCTTCGTGTCCGAGTCCACCGGCAAGGTCTATGGCATGGTGCCGAACTGGAGCGACCCGAAGACCGGGCCAAAGACCGACTTCGGGCTCTATGACCGGCTGGTCGGCTATGCGCARCCGTTCGACGAGGACGGCAACGTCACGCCCCTCGCGCCCGATGCGGCGCAGATCGACTTCCTGCGTGCGATCCACCGTTATGGCAGCAAGCTGGACGTGACGCTCTATCGCAAGGACTGGCAGTTTCTGCTGCGCCTGCCCGAGACACAGCGGCGGCGCGTGGCCGAGGAGGCCGCACGGCAGGCGCTGCGGCTGATCGACACGCCGCTCCGGCGGCTGGACACCCGCTGGGAGGACCGCGTTCCCGGGCTGGCTGGCGAGAGCCATGTCGGCGACGGCATCACGCTGTTCCTCGACCAACCGCCGTTGCCCGGCGATGCRCGCTACGCCGCGTTCGACGACTTCCGCAACCGTCTGGTGCACGCGCTGATTGCCGAGATGCGCCAGCGCCACCGCCACTACACGCTGAACCTGATGGTCCAGGCGGCGGACCTCGTGCCTGCGCTGCGCCACGGCGACGAGCCGGCCACTGCTACGGCGCCCAAGCCGTCCAATCCGCCCACGCCCGCCGCACGGGGCAGGGCGCCTCCGCCGCCGGCGCCGCCGGCTGACCCTCCCTCTGCTACCTGGACCTTCGACGGGCTGCTCGACTATCTGGTGCGCGCCGAGGATCCGCCGTTCCAGGATGGTCGCATCGCCGTGGGCGCGGGTGGCTATCGATCCCACACCAATGTCACCGTGCGTTACCTGGTGGCGCTGCCGGAGCCGACCACGCTGAGCAAGAAGACGCTGCGCGAGGCCGTGGAGAGCACGCCGGCGCTGGCCGGCACCAACCGGGCAATCCTGATGCGGCGCATCCTGCCGCTGGTGTCGGTGGGCAGCAGCCAGGCGCAGCAGATGAGCGACGACATGGCTTACTTCAACGACAACTTCGGCGGGGTGGCGCTGTGGCCGCAGCCGGTGGCCGATGCCACGTTCACCCACCTGGTGGAAACCACCTTGCGTGGCACCATCCTGGCGGGCGAGACGCGCGAGGGCGCGCTGTGCAATCTGGTCTGCGACTGGCGCTGGGCGCTGCGCGCGGCGTTCTGGCTGCTGCTCGGCATCGTGGCCGTGTCGTTGGCCGCGTTGCTCCTCTCGTGCCGCGTGCGCGCGCTGGGCCGGCCGTACCAGCTTTATGTCGTGGTGGCGGGCATTGTGCCGCTGGTGATCGGCGGGCTGCTGTTGCGCTGCGATCCCGACCTCGCTTCCGCGAACTTCAGCAACCAGCTGCTTTTCGCGGTACTGGCGGTGGTGATCGTCGCGCTGCTGGTGCCGCTGCTCAAGCCCAAAGTGCAGAGGCCCTGAGCCATGGCGAAGCGCTTGCTACTGGCTCAGGCCCTCGCGCATCGCGTAGCGCGTCAGCTCGGCGATGCTGCGGATGCCGAGCTTTCGGAAGGTGTTCTCGCGATGGCTGGCGATGGTTTTGTCGCTGAGAAACAGCAGGCGGGCGATCGACTTGGTGCTGTGCCCCTCGGCAAACAGCTGCGCGATCTGGCGCTCGCGCGCGGTCAGCTGCGGCAGCCGCAGCGGCACCTCCACGGCGGCGGGGCTGCGCGCGGCGTGGAGCACGCCGCCGATCAGCTCGCCGCTCAGGTAGACCTGGTTAGCCATCACGCGGCGCACGGCGCGGGCCAGTTCGTCGTAGGAGTTTTCCTTCAGCACATAGCCCGATGCGCCGGCGTCGAGCGCCGCGATGACTTCCTGGTGCTGGTTGTTGACGGACAGGCACAGCATCTTGCACGGCATGGACTCGGCGGCCAGCCGGCGGATGGCCTCCATGCCGTTCATGATCGGCATGCCGATGTCGAGGATCGCCACGTCCGGCCGGACCGAGCGCACCAGGTGAAGCAACTCGATGCCGTTGCGGGCCTGGGCCAGCACTTCCATGTCGGCTTCACGCTGCAGCAGTGCGATCAGGCCCTCGCGGATCATCGCGTGGTCGTCGGCGACCACGATGCGGATGGTCATGGCGCGCCCGCGCCCGGCCAGCGGACGCGCGCGCGCACGCCCCGGCCTGGCGCAGTCTCGAGAGCGAGTTCCGCCCCGACCTGGCGCAGCGCGCCCGGCAGCCCGCGCAAGCCGCAGTGGCCGCGCGCGGGCTGGTGGAGCAGGGCGGCGTCGAAGCCGGGGCCGTCATCGGCGATCGTAATGTCGATGGCGCCATCGACCCCGCGCAGGGCCAGCGCCACGCGCGCCCCCGACGCATGCTTGCCGGCGTTGGCGAGCAGCTCGCGTATCGCGCGCAACAGCACACGTGCCACCGCCGCTGGCGGATCGGCGGGCAGCGGCGCCGCATCGACATCGATATGGATACCCTGCCGGCTCTGCTGCCGCGCGGCCTCTACGATCCGCGCGCATTGCACCGGAAACGCGCATGGGGGCTCCGGGGCTGCCGGCGTGGCCGCATCGAGCAGGCCGGCAATCACGTCGCGCGTGGTGCGCAGTGCGTCCTTGACGAGTTGGCGGCCGTGGCGCAGCGCCGCGTCGCGCGGGTCGCTGCTCGTGCTTGCGGCAGCGGCGGCGGCTCCCTGGGTGGCCGTGTCGATCTGGATCAGCGCGAACGAGAGGCGTTGCGCAAGGTCGTCGTGCAATGTCTGGGCCAGGGCCGCGCGGGCGGCGGGGTCAAGCGCGGTATGGCTGCCCCGATGGTAAGAGACGGCACGCAAATCGTCGAAGTGCGATGCCGGCACAGGCAATGAACCACTCATCATTCGTCCGAATTCCCGAAAAGACTCAACAGCTCTCCGGCAATGCCTTTGCATTGGACGCATGGTTGCGGCGCCGTCAGCCGGGATTTTGGCCGGCCTCGTACAGGATGGAACCTGGGGGCCGACGCGTATCGGACAGTACTATAGATCGCGTACCCGCTGCGCATCCTGCGGAAAAAACGCGTAAAACAACGAGCGATTTCTTCTTGTTTAATCGAGATGTAAGCGGCGTTTAATCCCGTATCGCGCCGCGATAGCGGGGCGCTTAGTCCCTGGCGCCTCCGACCACTTCATGTGACATCGTCGCGTGACATTCGATTGACTAGTATTGGATCCACCCTCAAGTAGACGGAAGAAGACGGACCTGCCATGCGCCTGAAAGTGGAAAAGCCCCATCGCCCCGAAGCCAGCCACGCATCGCCGCGCGCGCGACGGGAGCCTGAGAACGCCCACGACGCCATGCACGACGGGCGCCTGCAGGCGCCCGTCCASCGGCAGGCCCAGGACCTCGCCAGCCATGGCGAGCGCGCTAACGCGCTGCGGGACCGGCAGGCGATGGCCGATGCGCGGTCCGATGGCCTGCCGGCACAGCTGAAGTCGGGGATCGAAGCGCTCTCGGGCATGTCAATGGACCACGTGAAGGTTCATTACAACTCGCCAGCGCCGGCGCGCGCGCAGGCCTTGGCTTATGCCCAGGGCCACGACATTCATCTGGCGGCTGGTCAGGCGCATCACTTGCCCCACGAGGCGTGGCACGTCGTGCAACAGGCACAAGGCCGCGTGCAGCCCACGCGCCAGCTCAAGGCGGGAATTCCCGTCAATGATGACGAAGCTCTCGAGCGGGAGGCTGACCGGATGGGCAGCCTGGCGCTGGCAGGGGGGCAGGGCACGGCAGCGCCCCGGTCTGGCGTGGCGGCCGCGCACGGGGCAATCCAGCGAAAGCCMGACGCGTATGGCGACGTCGAGCATGCGACAACGAAGGCCGGCAAGCAGGCGGAGGGCCATCCCGAGGCGCCGCTCGATGCCTCGCTCAAGTTCCAGCGTTTCCGCAAGCTGAACCGCCTTGCCGGCGCGCTCTACCAGAACCGGGCGGTGCCCCATATCGACCCGGTGGTGACGGGGCTGAAGACCTTCCTGGTGACCGTCGATACCGATCTCGGCCTCACCGAGGCGACCGTGCCTGCCGATGACGGCATTCACCGCGACAGCGTCAGCGCACTCCAGGAGGCCGTGAAACCGGACACCGCCCTCACGTCGCAGGACTACGAGGCGTACAGTTTGCTCGGGCCGCTCGATTTCTGGCTCGAGAACCAGCACAGCTCGGACGATGTCCAGCTTGAACTGCGCAAGCTGCGCCTGAGAATGGCCGAGCGCCCCGGCGTCAGCATCGTCGCGCATCGCGGCCATGGTCCCACCAACCGCACGCGCGGCGGGCTGATCCGCCAGACCGATCTGCGTCGCACCGGCAACCCCGCGGAAAACTCGAAGTCGGCGTTCGACGCGGCCTATGCCCAGACCACGCGCACCCCCACGGCACCGTCGCTGGACGGTATCGAGTGCGATGTCTTCCTGTCGCAGGACGATGTGCCGATCCTCAGCCACGAAGGCAACATCAAGGAACAGCTCTCTGACGCGCAAAAATTGGTGCACCACGCACTGGTWGGCGACAACACGCATATCGAGGACCTGACCGCTGCCCAGCTGACCGGCATCCAGCGCACCGCCAGTGCCGACAGCGCATTCCTGACATTGAGGGGCTTCCTCGACGGCACGCTTGGCGTCGCGCAGTCTTACTTCACGGCCAGTGGCAAGCCGCTGCGGGTGGAAATCGAAATGAAGGGRCACCAGGCCGACGAGAAGATCACGGCGGCAACCAACCTGATCACGGGGCCGAATGCGAAGCAGCGCAAAAAGGATGAGAAGACGCGGCTGGAGGCCGAATACAGCGGCAAGCTGGAGGGTGCGGTCGCCAAGGCCATCAGCCAGTTCAAGAAGGCGCATCCCGAGCCCTGGTGGGAAATTATCCTGTTCAACAATTCGCCCGATGCGGCGAAGCGCTTCGACGACCTTCGCAAGAAAAAGCCGCACCTGGGCCAGATCTACACCGGACTCGGCTCGAACAACACCGTCCATGGTGCCGACGCCCGGGTGGACGAACTGCGCATGGCGGCATCGGGCGAAAACCTGGCGCTCATGAAGGGCAACAAGAACTTCATCGTGACCTATGTGCCCGGGGCGGAACGCGCGGCGGAAACCCCCGACGCGCCTCTGGGCGACCTTGATTTCGCGCCCACCCAGAAGCCCGAGTATGTGGACCGGGTCAACAACGAGATGCGAGACACCACGGGGGCCCAGTCGACCATCATCTATCGGATTCTGGCCGAGACGGCCGGCGCGAAGAACGTGCACCTGCTCACGGACATGCCCCGCAACGCCGGATACTACAAGGGCATGCAGGCGCTGGCGGCGGACCTGAACGGCAAGGCGCCGAATGCGATGCATATCGCCTGGAACGGGCTGCGGGAGGACCAGAAAACGGCCGTGCGGACGCTGGTGCTGGTCTCCCCGGAGACCTATCCGGAGGCCTACCGGCGGATCTTCCACCACCAGCGGCGACGCGGAAAGCGGGGGCTGTGACAGGGCGCCACCGCTGGCGCCCGGCGTCTGGTTCTAGTCGTCCAGGTAGGCCGTGAGCGATTTCTCGCTGCCCACGGGCCCGAAGGTCGGCTTGTGGGCCTTCGTGGCCTTCCAGCGCTTGCTTGCCGTGCGCTTCTCGCGCAGCGACTTGACCGAGGTGTCGGTGTAGAACTGGTCGAGATTCACCTGCAGGTCGGACAGCATCGTGAGCTTGTCCTCCAGCGCCTGGCGCTCGTCTGTGTCCACGGTCTTGTCGAGTTCCATCTCCAGACCAGTCTCCATCTTGTCGATCAGGGCTTTCTTGCGCTTCAGGTAGTCGGACTCCAGCCGCGTGACGTGGAAGTCCGTACCGTGCTGCTGGTTCGCCCATTCGACGCGCCGCTTCAGCAGCTTGCGGCGCTTCGTATGCTTGCGGTCGCGCTCCTCGGCGGTTTTGCGGCCGGGGCGCGCCGGGCGCGCCGAGTCCATTTCGTCGATCAGCTGCTTCTGCGAAGCCACCTTGGAAAGCGTGGCCAGACTGACCGTGAACAAGTCCATCCTCGGCTTGTTCTGGAAGATGTTCTCATCGACGTCCATGACGCTGGCGTCGCTGTGCGTCCCATAGTCTTCTGCATCGGACTGGTCATCGTCCGACTCCTCGCCGCGGGTGCTGAACTTCGGGAAGCCGAGCGTGTTCTGCACGTAGGTGGTTGCCTCGTCCGGCGTCGTCAGATGCGTGCCGTCCATCTGGGTCATCTGCTGGGCGAAGGCGTTGTTCAGGTGCAGCCGCTGGGTGAAGAAATTCTCCGGGGAGGGCGCCTTGTTTTCCGGCAGGGCCCGATAGGCGAGTTCGAGGATCTGCTTGGTGCAGAGGAAAACGGCCTTGTAGGTGGCACCGTCGAGGGTGCTCTGGGGCAGCGGCCGGTTGACATCCATCAGTGCGGAGAACGCCAGCTCGGGCTGGTCCGGTTCGGTGGGCTTGGGGGGCAGGGTCCTGCCGAAGCCGTGGCTGGCGTCGTGCACCAGCATGGCCTTGGACTTTTCCAGCTCGAACTGGCGGAACCGGTTTTGCCCGGCCTCCTCGTCGGTCGGGCCCTGCTTCCGGCGCCCCTTCAGTTGCGGATGATTGAACGCCTGATATTGCAGGGCATGCTGCACCATCAATTGGATGTCGGCGTCCATCCGGACATCGACATGGAGCTTCATGCGCTCGAAATTGTCCACCGCGGCCTGGGCGGCCTGCTTGGCCTGTTCGGGATCCATGCCCTGGGTGGCCGCGGCAAGGATCGAATGGAGGTCGACGTACGAGAAATCGCCCACCGGATCGGCCTCCACGGCCTCTGTATCCGAGTCGTCGTCGCTCCGCTTGCGCTTCTTCTTGTTTTCCGCTTTGGCCTTCGCCTCCTGCTCTTCTTGCGCCAGATGCCGATGGGTCCGCGAGCGCGCTTCCGGATAAGACGCGCCCACGTTCCGGGTGGTATGCAGGCGGCGGCCAATCTGTTTCAGCGCGAACCGTTCCAGGCGGGGGTCGTCGAGCTTGTCGAGGAGTTCATGCGTGTTCAGCGTGCCATGGTCGCCCTTGGTGGCGAGCGCAACCAAGGCGGCGATCTGACTGGGCGTGGCCTCGTCGCCATAGAGTTCCYTGGCGAGCTTCCCTGCGGCGGCCCGGCTGCTGATGTCGCGCAATTCCTCATCCTTCTTGTAGACGAACTTGCCTTGCAGGACCGGAGACGTGCCGGCGGCAGTCAGCGACGCGAGCGCCTGGCGCTGATGCAACTGCCGGGGCGAGCGGTCGACCAGCGCCTGCCGGCCGCCCGCCCCCACCGGCGTTGCCGATCGCTCGGCGGAGCCGGGTTCCGTGGCATGAGGATCAGGGGCCTTTTTCTGCCTCGTCAGGGATTCACGCATTGGGATCGCTGGAAGGTTGGGATTGCCGAGGACACTAGCAGGCCGCTCGCGTGTTGTCCACGAGGGCCGTGGTGGGTATTCGATGCGCTCGCACCAGCCACCCCCCGATTGGGGGATGTGGCATATCGCCGGCGCTGATAGAGTCGCGCGCAAGCTGCCCCGTTGAGGGCGCAAGTGGCCGCCGGCTCAAGGCTTGGGCGGCCCTCTCTATATAGATACGGGTTGGGGCCATGTCTCACACGCTATTGCCGGCGCGCGCGCTGCCGGCCTTGCCTTGCTCGCCGCGGCCTTGCTCGCCGCCTGCGGCTCCGATGATCCCCCCGAAAGCCCGACCGCCACGCCCGCGGCAGCGCGCCTGGTGGTCGACACCGGCAGCGCCGCGCCGGTGGCGGGTGGCACGCTGACGCTCAAGGCGACGCTGCTGGCCGCCGACGGCACCGAGGTGAAGGGCGCGAGCTTCGCCTGGACGTCTTCCGATCCGGCCGTGGCCACCGTGGCGAGCGCCTCGGACAAGGCGCCAGCCGCCTCGGCATCGGTCATGGGGCCGGTCGGCACCTACGCCACGATCCAGACCCTGGCCGCCGGCGCGGCCAACATCACGGCCACGGCGACGCTGGCCGATGGCAGCCGCATCACCAGCATCACCCATCTGGTGGTGCAGGCCGCGCCCGCCAAGTCGTACACCCTTGTGCTGACCCCGGCGAGTCTGGTCGTGACGGCCGGCGGCGCCGCGCAGACCGTGACCGTCGCCGTGCGCCGCTCGGACGGCGTGGACGGGGCAGGGGATCTCACCAACTGGGCGTGGACAACGGATGGCGCCAGCTTCGTGGCCACCCCAGCCGCCGACGGCCACAGCGCCCAGGTGGCGAGCCCTGTCTCGGCCGTCGCCGCCGCAGCCGGCGTGCTGACGGCCTGCGCCGACGCCCCGGCTGGCGGCCGGCTGTGCGCCAATGCGGCGCTGTCGCGAGGCGCTGCACCGACGATCTACACCGTGGGCGGCACCGTGTCGGGCCTGGCTGCGGGCAAGAGCCTGCAACTGGCCGACACCAATGGCGACACCCAGGTCGTCAATGCCAACGGCAGTTTCGCGATGCCGGCTTCGCGCGCTGTCGGCACGGCCTACAACGTCACCGTGGTCGGCCAACCCGCCGGGCAGACCTGCACGGTGGGCAATGGCAGCGGCACGCTCGCGGCGGCCAGCGTGACCAACATTGCGATCACCTGTGTGCAGGCGCAGTTTGCCGTGGTGGCCAACAGCACAGACCGCACCTTATCTGTCTACCGGATCGACCCGATCAGCGGCGCGCTCGCCGCGGTGCAAGGTAGTCCGTTTGCGGCCACGGGGCAGATCGCCGATCTCGCCTTTTTGCCGTCGGGACGGGTAGCGTACGCGCTGATGCGAGACACAGACAGATTGATGCCATTTGCGCTGGACCCGGCATCCGGCGTTTTGGAAGCCGTGCCAGCTGCCGCGATACCGAGTCCAATCGCGGGAGTTAGAACCATCGCCGTGTCGCCCTCTGGGCAGTCGTTCTACGTAGGCTTGGATTCTGGCTGGACATTTCGGTACGACGTGGATGCCGCCAGTGGTATGCCGCGTGCCTGGACTAGCAACATCAAGGTGGGATCCGCAACGCAGGCGGGGACGGCTATCGCGATTTCACCCGACGAACAGTGGATCTACGTGGCCGGCACGAGTGCGGATGCGGTCACGACGTTGCGGGGCGATCTTTATATCGGATTTTTTGCTGACACGCCTTCCGGAGGCATCGGACCGAATGCGGCTGTGCTTTCGCCGAACGGGGCGTTTCTCTATACCCCTAACATGGGCAGCGGCACCGTCGGCGTTCATGCACTGGCTGCCGGTTCTGGCCTCATTGTCGGTACCAACGCGTTTGCAGTGGGTTCGGCGCCGACCGATATCGCGATGGCACCTTCCGGCCAGTTTGCCTACGTGGCCAACAGCGGCAGCAACAATATTTCGTCTCTTCAGATCGATGCCACAACAGGCATGCCGACAACGGCTCCGGTGAATGTTGCTGCCGGGATAGGCACCCAAAGGCTGCGCGTGACGCCGAACGGGAAGTTTCTGTACGCGCCGGCGCTCAATGGATCGGTCTACGGCTACGCGATTAACGGGACGAGCGGTGCCTTGACCGCGGTGCCGGGCAGCCCATTCCCCACCGGCAACGGCAACGTGGCGATCGCCATTGTCGAGCCGAGGCCCTGAGGAGAGGCGGGSCGGTTGCGGTTCCAGCAGGACCGCAACCGGCCGACGGACGACTCGACCAGCGGCGATGGCATAAGCCTCGCCTCACCGCTCCGCCTCACGTCTCCTATGCTGTTCAAGCGCCTRMGCCGCTTGACCTGCCCCCAAGGAGATCCCCCATGCTCACCCAAAAAACCAAAGACATCGTCAAGGCCACCGCTCCCGTCCTGGCTGAGCACGGCTACGACATTATCAAGTGCTTTTACACGCGCATGTTCCAGGCCCATCCTGAGTTGAAGAACATCTTCAACATGGCTCACCAGGAGCGGGGGCAGCAGCAGCAGGCGTTGGCGCGGGCGGTTTATGCCTATGCGGAAAATATCGAGGATCCGAGCAGTCTGATGGCGGTATTAACCAATATYGCSAACAAGCAYGCGAGTCTGGGTGTTCGTCCCGAGCAATATCCTATCGTCGGGGAGCATCTGCTTGCGGCGATCAAGGAAGTCTTGGGCAGTGCAGCGACGGACGACATTATCTCGGCATGGGCGCAGGCGTATGGGAATCTTGCCGATGTGCTGATGGGGATGGAAAGCGATCTGTATGAGCGGTCGGGGGCACAGGACGGGGGCTGGACGGGCTGGCGGCATTTTGTCGTGCGGTCAAAGGACGCGGAAAGCAGCGTTATCACCTCATTCGTTCTGGAACCCGTCGATGGCGGGCCGGTGGTCAACTTTGAGCCCGGCCAGTACACCAGCGTTGCCATCAACGTGCCTGCACTGGGTATGCAGCAGATTCGTCAGTACAGCCTGTCCGATATGCCGAATGGCCGCAGCTACCGGATCTCGGTCAAGCGTGAAGGGGGCGGGCCGCAGCCKGCGGGCTATGTATCGAACCTGCTGCATGACCACGTGAATGTCGGCGATGAAGTCAGGTTGGCAGCGCCTTATGGCAGTTTCCATATCGACGTCAATGCGCGCACGCCCATCGTGCTGATTAGCGGCGGCGTAGGGCTGACGCCGATGGTCAGCATGCTGACGCAGGCGATCCAGGACCCGCAGCGGCATGTAGTTTTCGTGCATGGTGCCCGTAATGGGAGCGTTCACGCCATGCGCGACCGGCTGCGCGAGACGGCTCGGACATTYCCMAATTTCGATTTGATCGTGTTCTACGATGCGCCACTGCCGGAGGATATCGCCAATCACGACTACGATTTTGCCGGGCTAATCGACGTGGCGGCGATCAAGGATTCGATATTGCTGACCGATGCCGATTACTACATTTGTGGCCCGATTCCATTCATGCGGCTCCAGCATGACGCGCTGAAGGGATTGGGCATTCGTGAGTCGCATATTCATTACGAGGTTTTCGGCCCCGACCTGTTCGCCGAATAACCCAAGAAGGCCAGCGAGCAGTGGATCTCGTCATGATTGCTGGCTTGAGACTTACGCGCGACAATGCGTGCCATATTGCCAACCGCTGAATCACTGCATGCAACATGGGACACTCGAAGGAGACGAAGGCCTCTACGCGTCAACGCATACTTGCCGTCGCCGCACAGCGCTTYCGCGAGCATGGTTTTTCAGGGATCGGGCTGGCTGAGATCACCCGCGAGGCAGGTATTACGCCGGGGGCGTTCTACCGGCATTTCTCGTCGCGCGAGTCAATGCTGGCCGAAGTCGTCCRTATCGCCGCGCGCAGTCTCGATGAGTGGGCTGCAGGATCGCCTGATGCGCCCAGTGCGGTGCGSAATTACCTCAATGCCGCGCACCGGGACGCACCCGGTGTTGGCTGCCCCTTGGTGGCGCTGGTGCACGACATCGCGCACGCAGACCCGACCACACGCGATGCCTATACGCTCGAGGTGAACSGCGTGCTGGACTTCCTGGAAGGACTCAACAAGGCGGAAGGGCACGCCGATTCACGGGCGATGGCGCTGCTTCAACTCTCCGCCTTCGTCGGTGCGATGGGGTTGTCCCGTGCCGTCAGCGATCCCGCGTACTCGCAAGACCTCCTCGACAACGTGGCGGACGGTCTGGTCCAACTCGCCACGCCGCTGCGCTAGGGACGCTGGCGCCCTACAGCACGGCTTCGTGCTCGTGTGCTATCGCGGGGGCCGCGGCCGGCACGCGAGCGGATGCGCCTGCCAGCGGCATCGCATCGGGACACTTGCCTTCATCCGCCGCCAGCAGCGGGCAGCATTCGAACATCTGCGCCACCCAGTCGACGAACACCCGCACCTTTGGCGCGAGATGCCGGTTCTGCGGATAGATCGCCGCAATCGGAATCGGCCGTGGCCGCCATTGCGGCAATAGCTCCACCAGCGCGCCACTGCGCAGGTGCTCCTTCACCATGAAGCGGGGCGCCTGCAGCATGCCGGCGCCGCTCAGGCCATACGCCACGTAGGCATCGGCGTCATTGAAGCTGACGCGGCCGCGCATCGCCACCTCCACCGGATTGCCGTCCACGATGAAGTTCATGTCCAGCGTGCGCCCGGTGCGGTTGGAGAAGTAATGGATGGCGGTGTGGTGTGCCAGGTCGGCCAGCGTACGCGGGATGCCATGGCGGGCGATATAAGCCGGGCTGGCCACGGTGGCCAGGTGCATGTCGCCCAGGCCGCGCGCTACCAGGCTCGAGTCCTGTAGCGGTCCGACGCGGATCGCACAATCCACGCCGTCCTGGATCAGGTCCACGAGCTTGTCGCCATAGCCCACCACCAGTTCGATGTCGGGAAAACGCGCGTGGAACGTATGCAGCCGCGGCACGACGATGGCGCGGCCGATGGCCGCCGGCATCTCCACGCGCAGCCTGCCCATCGGCCCCTGACCAGAGCGCGTCATGGCCACCTCGGTCTCGGCAATCTCCGCGAGGATGCGCATGCAGCGCTCGTAATAGTCGGCGCCCTCGGGCGTCAGCCTGAGCTGCCGCGTGGTGCGGTTGATGAGCCGCACGCGCAAGTGCGCTTCCAGTCCCTGGATGATCGTGGTGGCCGACGTGCGCGACAACCCCAGCGCCTCCGCCGCACGCGAGAAGCTGTTCATCTCCACCACGCGCGTGAAGACTTCCATTGCCTGGACCTTATCCATCGTCTTGCCCTTCATTGGTGCGCCGGACCGGAACGCCTGGTGCGTTACGGGCCCGATTGTTCGGTCACGCCAAATTGTGTTCTGGATTATGAACGTTTACCAGAAGTTCGCAATGTACCAGACTTCGTGCATCGCAGCATTTGCAATTCYAGGCAGCCCCTCATGGTCCCGAATGGCCAATCCCCTCCTGTAACGAYYCGCGTGGAAAGCGTGCGGATTGCGGGTCACGTGCAGCCGATTCCCTTGCGCATCTACGTGCCGGTCGGACTGGACGTCCGGCCTCCCGTGGTGCTCTACCTGCACGGCGGCGGTTTCGTGCAGGGCAGTGTGGCGTACGCCGACGCGGCAGCGCGGGCCATTGCCGCCGCCACCCCAGCCGTGGTGATTGCGGTGGGCTATTCGCTGTCGCCCCGGTTTCCGTTTCCTGTACCGCTTGAGGACGGGTATCTGGCAGGGCTTTGGGCCTTGGCCAATGCGGGCACCTACGGCGGTGACGCGCGCCGCATGGGTATCGCAGGTCACGATGCCGGCGGCAACCTCGCGGCTGGCATCGCGGCCATGGCGCGTGACCGCAAGGACCTGACGCTGCTCGCGCAAGCGCTGATTGCCCCGCTACTCGACCCCAGCATGACCCGGCTGGCCGATGGCGGGAGGCTGGTTGGGGCCGATCTCTCGGCGAGCGACTGCGCCATGGCCTATCGCGCCTACTTGCCTGACGTCCTCCAGCACTTGCACCCCTACGTGGCGCCGCTGGAGTCGCGCCGCCTGCAACGGTTGCCGCCCACGCTGATCGTGAGCGCCGCGCGCGACCTCTGCCACATCGAAGGCGAGACCTACGCCAGCGAACTGATTGCGGCGGGCGTGCCGACCGAGACCACCCGCTACGCCGAGGCGTCACACCAGTCGATCGTGACCCATGCCGGCGCGCTGGCCGACGTGGCAGCGTTCTTCGCTCGCCGTCTCCACGCTGCCGAAGCCGGCCCGCGCCGCGCGCAACGAACATCCCATCCACAAAGACACGCTTCGCAGGAGTGAAGTCATGGAACAACGTAGATCCATTTTCCGCCGTCCACCGGTGCTGGCGGGCGTCGGTGCCGTCATGGTGGCAGCCGGGTTGGCAGCCAGTGTGGCGCTGACCGAAACAAGCGCCGCCGCACCGCCGGCCGCCGCTGCGCCCACGGAGGTGACCGTGAAGTCGCTGCAGCCGGAGGACGTGCGCGTCTGGACCAGCTTCTCCGGGCGACTCAAGGCGGTGGACGAGGCGCTCGTGCGGCCCGAGGTGAGCGGGCGCATCGTGGAAGTGAAGGTCCGCGACGGTCAGTCCGTACGCGCYGGCGAGGTCATGTTCGTGATCGATCCGCGGCCGTACGAAGCCGCCGTGGCGCGCGCGAGTGCCGACCTCGCCTCGGCGCGTGCGCGGGCGGAGTTTGCCACCACCGAGTACGACCGCGCCAAGGGCCTGATYGCCGCCGAGGCRATTCCCAAGAGCGTGCACGACCAGCGCGGCAACGAGTACCGCATGGCGCAGGCGGCGGTGCTGGCCGCCAATGCCGCGTTGCGGCAGGCCAGCATCAATCTCGACTATGCCTACGTCAAGGCACCCATCGCGGGCCGTATCAGTCGTGCCGAATTGACGGTGGGGAACCTCGTGCAACCGGGCCCCAACGCGCCGGTGCTCACGCGTATCGTGTCCAACGATGGGATCTATGCGGACTTCGAGGTGGACGAGCAGAGCTATGTCCGCTCCATCCGCAATCACGCGGACACGCAAAGCAAGGAACAGCAGATCCCTGTGGACATGCGGCTCCAGGGCGATGCCGAACACGTCTATCAGGGAAAGATCTACACGTTCGATAACAGCATCGATGTGAACACCGGCACCATCCGCGCGCGAGCGCGCTTTGCCAACAAGGACGGCGCATTAGTGCCCGGCATGTTCGTCTCCATCAGCCTGGCCGGTAGCGGAGACACCCGTGCGCTACTGGTGCCGGACGTGGCGGTGGGGTCCGACCAGAGCAAGAAGTTCGTCTTCGTAGTGGGGCCGGAGAACAAGATCGTCTATCGCGAAGTGACGCTCGGCGCGGGCGTCGATGGCCGGCATATCGTGCTGAGCGGGCTCAACGCGGGCGACCGCGTGGTGACCAAGGGCTTGCAGTTCGTCCGCCCCGATGTCGTGGTCGCCCCGAGGGAGGCCGCTCCCGAGGCGGTGAAGACGGCATCGGCGGGCCCGGCGCGGGGCACGCCGCCCTTGGCGGAGTGACAGCATGAATCTCTCGAAATTCTTCGTCGATCGGCCCAACTTCGCGGCGGTCATTTCCATCATTATCTTCCTGGCTGGGCTGATCGCCATCCCCAAGCTGCCGATCTCCGAGTATCCGGAAGTGGTACCGCCGTCGGTGGTGGTGCGCGCGCAGTTTCCGGGCGCCAATCCGAAGGTGATTGCCGAAACCGTCGCCACGCCGCTCGAGGAGCAGATCAACGGCGTGGAGAACATGCTCTACATGTCGTCGCAGGCCGCCAGCGATGGCCAGATGACGCTCACCGTGACGTTCAAGCTCGGCACCGATCCGGACCTCGCCACGCAACTGGTGCAGAACCGCGTCAATGAGGCACTGCCGCGCCTGCCGGACGTGACGCGCCAGCTCGGCGTCAGCACGGTCAAGAGTTCGCCCGACCTGACCATGGTGGTGCACCTGGTCTCGCCCAATGACCAGTACGACATGCTGTACCTGCGCAACTACGCACGGCTCAACGTGAAGGACGAACTGGCCAAGATCAGCGGCATCGGCCAGATCAACATGTTCGGCTCGGGCAATTACGCCATGCGCATCTGGCTCAAYCCGCAAAAAGTGGCCGAGCGCAACATGAATCCCGACGAGGTGGTGGCCGCCATCCGCAAGCAGAATATCCAGGTGGCGGCAGGGGTGATTGGTGCCGCGCCATACGCGAACAACGTCGAGATCCAGTTGCCGGTTAACGTGCAGGGGCGTTTGTCCGATGTCGACCAGTTCGAGAACATCATTGTCAAGCGCGACGGCGGGGTGGTTACCTACCTCAAGGATGTGGCGCGCATCGAGATTGGCGCCAGCGACTACGCGCTGCGCGCACTGCTGGACAACAAGCAGGCGCTGGCACTGGTGATCTTCCAGTCGCCGGGCGCTAACGCCATCGAAATATCGAACAATGTGCGGGCACGGATGGAGGAACTGAGCAAGCGGTTTCCCAAGGGGCTCGAGTACCGCATCGCCTATGACCCCACGACCTTCGTGCGCGACTCGATCACCGCCGTCACGCATACGCTGATCGAAGCCATCGTGCTGGTGGTACTTGTGGTCATCCTGTTCCTGCAGACCTGGCGTGCAGCGATCATCCCGCTGCTGGCGGTGCCCGTGTCCGTGGTGGGCACCTTTGCAGCGATGCATGCGTTCGGGTTCTCAATCAACGCGCTGTCGCTGTTCGGGCTGGTGCTCGCCATCGGCATCGTGGTCGACGATGCCATCGTGGTGGTGGAGAACGTGGAGCGCAATATCGCCACCGGGCTCTCGCCACGCGATGCGACCATCAAGGCCATGAAGGAGGTGACTGGTCCGATTATCGCCATCGCCCTGGTGCTGTGCGCCGTGTTCGTGCCGATTGCCTTCATCAGCGGCCTGACCGGGCAGTTCTATCGCCAGTTTGCGCTGACCATTGCGTTCTCCACGGTGATCTCGGCCTTCAACTCCCTGACACTGTCGCCGGCACTGGCGGCGCTGCTGCTGCGCGGGCACGATGCGCCCAAGGACCGGCTGACGCGCTTCATGGACCGGCTGCTTGGTGGCTTCTTCACCAGATTCAACCGATTCTTCCACCGCAGTTCCGAGGCGTACAGCGGGGGCGTGACGCGCGCGCTGCATCGCAAGCGCGGTTCGATCGCCATCTACCTCGTGCTGCTGGGGGCCACGGTGCTGGGCTTCAGCAAGGTGCCGTCGGGCTTCGTGCCGATCCAGGACAAGGGATATCTGGTCAACCTGATCCAGCTGCCGAATGGTGCCACGCTGGAGCGAACCGAATCGGTTGTGCGGCAGATGACCGACATCGCCGCCAAGGAGCCGGGCTTCCGCAATGCGGTGCAGTTCCCGGGGCTGTCGCTGAATGGCTTCATCAACAGTTCTTCGTCGGCAACCGTGTTCTTCGGCGAGAAGACGTTCGAGGAGATGCGCGAGATCGGCTCGTCCGGTCCGGCCCTGGCCGGCGCGCTGCAGCAGAAGTACAGCGCCATCAAGGATGCGTTCATCGCTGTGTTTCCGCCGCCGCCCGTGCAAGGGCTGGGCAATACGGGCGGCTTCAAGCTGCAGATCGAGGATCGGGGCGATGTGGGTTACCTGGCGCTGAGCAAGACCGTCAACACGGTGCTGGAGAAAGCGCGCAAGGCGCCCGAGCTGGCCGGGGTGTACTCCACGTACAGCGTCACCACGCCGCAGCTATTTGCCGATGTGGATCGCACCAAGGCGTCGCAGCTGGGCATCGACGTGGATGACATCTTCAAGACCATGCAGATCTACCTGGGCTCGCTGTACGTGAACGACTTCAACAAGTTCGGCCGCACGTATCAGGTGATTGCACAGGGCGATGCGGACTTCCGCTCGTCGCGTGATGACATTCTTCGACTGAAGGTGCGCAATGGCGAGGGCAAGATGGTGCCGCTGGGCGCGGTGGTTACGCTGAGCGACACCAGCGGGCCGGAGAGCGCCGCACGCTACAACGGCTATCGCTCGGCCGATATCAACGGCGGCCCGGCGCCCGGTTACTCCACGGGGCAGGCACAAGCCGCGATCASCAAGATCCTGGACGACACGCTGACCGGCGAGATGACGTTCGAATGGACYGARCTGGCTTACCAGCAGATCCTGGCCGGCAACACGGCGCTGATCGTGTTCCCGATCTGCATCTTGCTGGTGTTCCTGGTGCTGACCGCGCAGTACGAAAGCGTGTTCCTGCCGCTGGCCATCATCATGATCGTGCCCATGTGCCTGTTCTCGGCCATCATGGGCGTGTGGCTGACCAAGGGCGACAACAACCTGTTCACGCAGATCGGCTTCTTCGTACTGATAGGGCTGGCGTGCAAGAACGCCATCCTGATCGGCGAGTTCGCGCGCGAGTTGGAGATCGAGGGAAAGTCCACGTTTGCGGCGGCGGTGGAGGCGGCTCACCTGCGGCTGCGGCCTATCCTGATGACATCCATCGCGTTTATCGCAGGCGTGCTGCCGCTGGTGCTGTCGCACGGTGCCGGTGCCGAGATGCGCCATGCCATGGGGGTGGCGGTGTTCTTCGGCATGATCGGCGTAACGTTCTTCGGCCTGTTCCTGACCCCGATTTTCTATGTGATGGCGCGCGCATTGGAGAAGCGCATCACCAAGACCGAAAAGGTGCATCACCATGTTGAAGCTTAAGCTGATGACGGCGCTGGCGGCTGCGGCGCTGGCGGCCTGCACGGCACCCGTGGGGCCGCAGTCGTCGGGCATCGATCCTGCGCCGCAGTGGACGAAGCTGGAGGACGGAAATGGGGCGGCAAACGCCTATCTGGTGGCCGACGCCGGTGCCGGCGTAGACCAGACGTGGTGGTCGCGCTTCCGCGACCCGACACTCGATACCCTGGTGAGCGAGGCATTGGCCAGCAACAAGGCACTGGCGATTGCCAAAGCCAGGGTGGAGGAGGCCCGCGCGGGCCGCCTGTTGGCGCAATCGGCGCTGGCGCCGCAGGTCAATGCGACGGCCAGCTCCGAGCGCGGCAACCGGGGGTTCGTGACCAATGACCAGGCCGTGACGATCAATCAAGTGGCGATCTCGGCCGCGTGGGAGGTGGACCTGTTTGGCCGCAACCAGGCACGCACGGCACAGGCGGCTGCGGTGCTGCAGTCCGCTGAAGCGAGCCAGCAGGCGGTGCGCGTGGCGCTGCTGGCCGAGGTGGCACGCAGCTATTTCGAACTGCGCAACTTCGCGCAGCAGATTGGCATCACGGAACGCAACCTGGACAGCCAGCGCCGCACACTGCAGTTGATCGAGGCGCAGAAGCAGGGCGCGCTGGCGAGCAACTTCGACGTACAGCGTGCCGCCGCACAGGTATCCGCAACGGAGTCGCTGCTGCCTACGCTGCGTACCGGATACGACGGCGCGATGAACAGGTTGTCGAGCCTGCTGGGCCGCACGCCGGGCTCGTTGTCGGCGATGCTTGCCGGAGAGCCGGCCTGGCAACCGCTCGATCCAGGCATCGTTGTCTCGGCCCCGGCAACGGTGCTGGCCACGCGGCCCGACGTGCGTGTGGCGGAGCGCCAGTTCGCAGCGAGCATCTCGGCGCGCAAGGCAGCGGTGGCGGAACTGTTTCCCAACATCTCGCTGACGGCCTTCTTCGGGGCGCAGAGCGCATCGCCGTTCTCATCAACACCGTGGGGGATTGGCGCCGGGCTGATCCAGCCGGTGCTGAACTTCGGTCGCATCCGCTCGCAGATCAACGCGGCCGATGCACGGCAGACGCAGGCCTATCTCGGCTATCAGCAGACTGTGCTCGATGCGCTGGAGGACATGGAGAACGCGCTGTCCGGGTATCTGAACGAGAACGTCAAGAATGCATCCTTGACGGCAGGGGTGGCGCAGAACCGCAAGGCGGCAGAACTGGCGCGCCTGCAATATCGATATGGGTATGTGGGACTGCTCGATGTACTGGTAGCGGAACGGGATCAGCTAGAGGCGGAGTCACGCCAGGCGGCCTCGGATGCGAACTTGCGCAAGGCACTGGTGCGGATCTTTGCGGCGGCTGGAGGTGGCTGGGAAGTGCAGTAGGTAGCTTAGCGCTCCTCTCCCTCAGGGAGAGGAGCAGGGGAGCGGTCKGGCRTTTCAATCACCGCCATCAGYTGATCCGCCACGGCATTCAGCAATTCCCTCGATAACTTTGCATCGGACACCGCGCGTGACAGGGTCAGCGCCCCTACGCACGCGCTATACACCAGCATCGCCTTGGCCCGCCTGTCGCCTCCGTCCTCCGGCAGCAGCGACGCAATCAGTTCCACCAACCGCCGCAGCCGATTCGTATACAACGCGCGCGATTCCACACCGCTGACACCCGTGTCGTTCAGGAAGGCCGCAATGCCGCAGCTGTTTTCGCGCCGGTCCCGATGCGATTCCCCAAGGTATTCCCGCAATGATCGCCGAAGATTTGCACGCAGGCGCAGGCTCCACTGGTCGGTATCGAGGAACGCCTCGGCCATCGCCTCGCAGACCAGCGCCTCACGTGTGGGAAAGTGCTTGTAGAAGCCGCCCACCGTCAGCCCGGCTTCCTGCATGATGTCCGCTACGCCGATGCCGCGAAGTCCGTGCACGCGGAAACGCTGCGCCGCAATGGTGACAATGCGTGCGTGAGTGGCTTGCCTGGAGGCTTGCGAATGGCCCATGGGAGGAACGACTGGATGAAGGCGGATGCTGCGGAGCATAGCCGATATCGCCACACACTGAACGGCCTCTCACGGTCTCRAGCGGCGACTGCWGGCCGATCGCGCCTTCATGTCCTTCCCGCTCTGCGTTGCCCACAGAGCAACGATCTTGTGTAAGGATTGCTGTATCTCGAACAARATTTCCGGCCAACAATCCCCTCACAACCGGTTCTCGTATCGATGCGAGAAGGTCTAATAAAGTGGAGGACGAGATGCAAGACCGAGGACACCCCCCCGCCAAMCGCTGGATGGCGCTTAGTGCCGTCATCCTGGGGATGACGCTGACCGGCGCACCGGCATCCGCTGCCGACGCGTTTCCCACCAAGCCAATATCGATGCTGGTCGCATTTCCTCCGGGAGGGCCCGCCGATGTGCTGGCGCGGGCCATGCAGCCGGCAATGGCCAAGGCGCTCGGCCAGCCCGTGATCATCGAGAATCTGCCCGGCGCCGGCGGCGCGCTGGCAGTGCAGCGGCTGCTGAGCCGTCCGGCAGACGGCTACACGCTCATCATGGGCTCGCCCAACGAGGCCATCCTGACGCCGCTGGCGCTTGCCAGCGCCAAGTACAAGTCAGAGGAACTAACTCTGCTGGCGCCGGTCTCGAACCACCCACTCGTCGTGATGACGCGCAGCGACCTGCCGTACAASTCGMTGGAACAGATCATCGCGGCCGGCAAGTCGGCAGGTAGCAATAGCCTGACCTTCGGCAATCCGGGCTACGGGACCATGTACCACATCGTCGCCGAATACATGGCTCAGCTGACCGGCGCCAAGATGCTGCAGGTGCCGTACAAGGGCGCCACGCCAATGCTGGCAGACCTGACCGGTCGCCAGATTGACATGACGATTCTGCCAAACCTCGGTGCCTCCACGCAGTTGCTGGAAACRCACAAGATCAAGGCGGTGGCGGTGCTGGACACGCAGCGCATGCGAACTCTGCCCGACGTGCCTGCCATCTCCGAAACCAGCGTCGCGCGCAAGTCCGAGTTCGTGTATTCGATCTGGCTGGGCGTCATGAGCAAGGCCGGTGTCCCAGCGGAGCGTGCCCGCGTATTGACGGACGCCTCGCAGCAAGCGCTGCGGTCGCCCGAACTGATCAAGGCGCTTGAGCTCTCCGGCGTGCAGCCGATGAAGCCACAGACCCTTGCGGCGTCCGCGAAGTTCTACGTCGACGAGACCGAGAGGCTTAGGAAGATGGCCGCCTCGATCAAGCTGACGCCCCAGTAGTTCCAACCCAAAGCGGGCATCCAGGATGGGCAGAGACTGATATCCACTAGACGCCAGGCATGACCGGAGAATGCCCTCAGCGCGTTTTCTCCAGCGCCTCATGTATCTGCTGGACAACGTGCGCCTCGATGTCCCCCTCATTTGCACCCGGCGAGAAAACTGCGCAGCACGCCGTGGCTTCACCAACGGCGCCACGATAGACCGCCACGACACTTCCGGGCCCACATCCGGTATGTCCAGCCACGATCAAGCCGCCTCCGATAGCGCCTCGCATAAGACCCAGAGCGTATCCTGGCGAAATCCAGGGACGCCCGGCGATCGGGCCACCCAGTACCCGTGTCGACTGCATATCCTGAAGCAAGTTGGCGGGAAGAAGCTCTCCGGCGAGCAGACGATCCAGAAGAAGAGCAGCCTGCGAAACGGGGCCGATCAGCAATCCGTGATAGACCCAGGCCGGATCGTAGTTCAACGAACTGTCGAGGTAATCCCGGTGTATATCTGTGCGCTCCGTTGCGAAACGAGCCGCCGAAATATCGAGAGGCACCAACACCTGCCGCCTGACGGCTTCTTCAAGCGGCTGGTCTGTCGCACGTTCGATAAGCCTTGCTACGAGCATGTAGCCAACATTCGAGTAGCGCCAGGCAGCTCCGGGGGTGTATCGAAGCCGGCGACCATCGAGACGGCGCATCATCTCGTCTGGCGACCATGCCGCTTCATGGTTTGCAATGGCAGCGTGGTACTCGGGAAGCTCGCCATAGTCTGCGAGTCCAGCCTCGTGCCGCAGGAGTTGGCGCAAGGTGAATGCGCTTTCAGGAAGTGAAGTATCCAGGTCGAGCAGTCTGTCTCGCACCAGTGTCAGAGCTGTCGCGGCCAATACTGTCTTAGTAAAACTCCACCATGGTACGGCGGGTTCAAATTGCCCGGGAGGTCTTGGTGATTGGCCGTTGGAGATGACGGAGATCAGCATTGAGCACTCAAGCGGTAGTGGCTGGATGGTGGTAAAGCGTGGAGCAGGCAAGATACACCATCAACCGGTAGCGCCGTCCGCAATGACTGCTCAAACTACGACCTTGACGAAGGAATAGAGGTGATGGAGGCGAATGGCAGAGTTCTATTCGCAGAGAGCCCTCTCCATGTCGAGCTGCGCCAACGGTCCGACCGCTATCGCGATTTTTCCCTGTAGGCCGTTGCCGGAACTTTCGAGTCGGGCGTGGGCGAGGGGGATGTCGGCGAGGGAATAGACTGCGCCTAATCGGCGTCGATCATGATCCGACGGACCGTCTGCGTCGCCAATTCGGGTGCCGTTGCGCTCGCGTAGCTTCTCGGCCGCCAAAGTCGGCCCGAAGTCCGCGTAGCTGTCGCGGATCAGGCCGCGCACGCGGGATTCCAGACCAGGAGGAAGCTGCCGATTGCTGCTGCATCCACGCTTGCGAGAACCCAACCCACAGGGCCCGTCCTYGCGATATCGGAGCGCCAGCCGTTCGATCTGTCGCCGCGACAGGCCAAGCTTCTCGGCCGCGCGCCATATCGGCAGGCCTTGTTCGACCACGGCCTGAATCACCTTGAATCGGTCGARTTCGCGCATCGTCATCGTGATGGACTCGGGCA